>JADGBM010000225.1 GCA_015231515.1 Desulfobulbaceae bacterium | reverse complement strand
GATGGTTTTTCGACCATTCGCCGAGCAAGTGATGACCACCTTGTAAAAAACATGGTTGCAGAAGGATTGCTCCTTGGCGGTCTGTGGTACAGCGACTATCTGGATGCGAGGTAAATTCCCATGCATTTTGATATACTCGTTGAGGATCAGTCCGGAAAGAAAGCGCTTGAAATCCTTGTTCCTAAAATTATCGGAGAAGACCATACCTTCACGGTTAAGGCTTACAAAGGAATTGGCAGAATTCCGCGAAACCTTAGGGCCTCATCTGACCCAGCCAAACGAGCCCTACTTACTCAGCTTCCCAAGTTGCTCCAGGGGTATGGTCGGACCTATGCAGGTTACCCGAATGATTATCGTGCAGCCGTAATTCTTGTTTGTGACCTGGACAGCAAGTGCCAAAAGTTTTTTCGTAAAGAACTTACTGCTGTTCTCAATTCATGCACCCCTCGCCCTGAAACACGTTTCTGTATCGCTATTGAAGAGGGAGAAGCTTGGTTTTTAGGTGATATTGACGCAGTAAAATCAGCCTATCCAGAAGGAAAGGATAATATCCTGGCCACTTACGAGAATGATTCAATTTGTCACACTTGGGAAAAGCTTGCTGACGCGATCTATTCTGGCGGGTCACAAAAATTAGCCTCCGAGGGCTACCATAAAATTGGGGCTGAGAAATCAGCTTGGGCAATGAATATTTCGCCTCATATGGATGTGAATAACAATAACTCTCCAAGTTTTTGCTATTTCCGGGATAAACTTCGAGGCCTCATCAACTCTTAGCTATCGAAATGATAACGGTTGACTCCTTTTATCAAAAACTCCAGTGTCCGCAAAGCTGTTATCTGGGCAAAAAGATCTTTAAGAAGCATTTTTTTGAGCTGAATCTCAACGTCACAGACAAAAAGGCATTCAGTCAGGATATCGAAAAGATTACTTGGGCATACACCCTGAAACCGGAGACCATCAACATTGCCCAATACACAGATGATGAAAAGGAGTATCTGGAAATTGCCGTTATCGAGGTGACGCTGCAATCACCCAAGAGACAAAAACGGATTGGCGAGATCATTCAGCGAGCCATTCCCTACCCTGTATTGTTGATCTTTGTGCATGGGGAAGAAATTGCCCTGAATGTGGCGGAGAAAAGAATTAACCGCTCGGATAGCAGTAAGATCATGGCTGAAACGGTTCACGACACCCCATGGCTCTCGCCTGATCATGCCGACGGCTGGCAGAAAGAATTTTTGCATGATTTTTGCGTGACCAACTTTTCTTATCATACTTTTTATGATTTTTATCAGGACATGGTGCAGCGTATTATTGCCTTGAATTGTGCGGTGCATACTGGGCGTTATTGTTTAACCACGGAACATACGGAATACACGGAAACAGCAGAAAAAACTGTTTTTTATCATACTTCAGAAGAGATAGATGGGCGTTTGGAAAGGCTCAAGGAACTGGAAAGATTGCAGCAGGAACAAATGGGAATTCGTAATAGATTGAAAAAAGAAAAAAATATGGGTTCCATGGTGGAATTGAATACCAAGTTGAAACAACTTGCAGACAGGATTAAGGAAATTTTAGATTTGGGGTTTTAGATTTTAGATCTGGTGGCAGCGGTGAGGGGCTTTTCAATCAAAAATCAACAATCAAAAAATTTAAAATTTAGGATTTGGTGGCTGCGGCGGAATTTTTTTTCAATCAAAAATCAGCAATCTAAAATCAAAAATGAATTTAGGCGTGCCCATCATGACAAAAACATCAAACATAATGATCGATCAATTACAAGAGTTGCTGGACTCACAGGAAGGTGAGAACCTGGAGTTCAAAACAGCGGAAAACAATTATCCTTTTGAGAAACTGGTCAAGTACTGCGCGGCATTAGCCAATGAAGGCGGAGGAAAAGTAGTGCTCGGGGTAAGCGATAAACGCCCCAGGAAGGTTGTTGGATCCCAGGCATTCAAACAACCGGAAAGGACACGGGCAGGTCTTATTGAACGGCTGCATTTAAACATAGA
>JADGBM010000224.1 GCA_015231515.1 Desulfobulbaceae bacterium | reverse complement strand
CCATGTGCAAAGAACACAAACAACAATGCAAAGCATACCGATAACAAGAGTTAGCTTTCCTAGTTCGGCCAACTTCCCTTTCACCAACTCAAGCCCCTGTGCGCCCTGCAACCCTTGTTGCTGAATCAGAGGATCAAATTTCTCGGCAAGGGCCGCGGATGCTTGATCAAAACCGGCCATCATCTTATTGCCACCCGTAGGCCCTTCTTCAATATAGGCTTCCGCCATGGTTTTTCCAGTTAGGTAGTATGCCTCAAAAGCGTTCTTGATCTCCGTAATTACTTGTAAGTTTTTAGCATCATTTTTACTCCTATACAGATCTTGAAATTTATTAAGTCCATTCTGGAATGACGCCCTCCTTTTTTCTGCCTCACTAAAGCCATCATCAAGCCCATCCAAGCCACGGGTGGCGGAAATATCAGTCAGCCATTGCTGAACCTGCACAACATCCAATCTCATTTTTTGAGCAAGCATCGCAAACTCGAAACTTTTTTCACTGGAACTCTTTGCCTCTGTCACAGAGGCCGACGTCAGATTCACATAAAAGTACGTCATCCCGATAATTAGGATAATAGCAAGAATCGGGATTGCGAATCCCAGTATAAGCTTAGAGGATAATTTTTGGTTTTCTAACATTCTATTACGTCCTTTGTCGGTACTGGTTGACGACTTGGCAGTCGCAGCCTTTTTTTAATTTCAAGCTACAAATTTATACTTTGTTGGGTTTCGCGGAGCTCAACCCAACCTACTGATTTTGTTACATAAATATCCAATTCCCCTTTTCACATACGCGAGGTAGAACCAAAATCCCCCTGAATCCCCCTTTGAAAAGGGGGACACAGGGGGATTTTTTTGCTTTAAGGTTTTAATCGACTCTAGCCCAGCAGAGCTGGATAAGAGCCTCTACTACTACAAGTTGGGCTGGGGTGCGTTGACCTTCATTTACAACTGCCACGTTATTTAAAAACTCTACACTCCAGAGGCCTAGCCCAGCAGAGCTGGATAAGAGCCTCTACTACTACAAGTTGGGCTGGGGTGCGTTGACCTTCATTTACAACTGCCACGTTATTTGAAAACTCTATACTCCAGAGGCTCTAAAAATCTTCAAAATTATCGTCGCCATCCATTGGTATGATGTCTGCTGGGGCTTTCTTTTTTACCGATGCTGCCGGCGCAGCTAAGGCCTTGCGCGAAACCGCTTTCGGAGCTGGCCTTGCAACTACAGGCCTGGAGAGTTGTGTTCTTGATCTCTCTACAGGCTGAGCGGAACCCGCACCATCAACAAGGGCCCGGAGTCCAGCGACGGCGCCCATCATCACTGCCGCCTGGGCATTAAGTTCTTCCGAGGCAGCCGCCGACTCTTCGGCTGTTGCCGAGTTCTGCTGTGTCACTGAATCCATTTGGGTGATAGCCTGGCTGATTTGACCAAAGCCGGTAGACTGTTCTTTTGAAGCCGCAGAAATCTCACCAACCAGACTGCCGACCTTGGCACTACTCTCGGCAACTTCTTTAAAGGCGCTATTAGTTTTGGTAACAATTGCTTTTCCGGAGTTAACCTTGGTAACAATGCCTTCTATAAGTGCTGCCGTATTTTTAGCGGCATCAGCGGCACGCATGGCAAGATTTCTAACCTCATCGGCAACCACAGCAAAACCGGCCCCCGCCTCTCCAGCCCGGGCAGCTTCAACCGCTGCGTTTAAGGCCAGCAGGTTGGTCTGAAAGGCAATCTCATCAATGGTTTTAACAATTCTTGAGGTCTCTTGACTGGCTGTTGAAATCTCCTCCATAGATGTACTCATCTCGTCCATGGATTTATCAGCGGTGTTAATTACACTCAAGGCCTCACGCATCAAACTATCTGCTTGAGAGGCATTGTCAGAATTCTGCCTGGTCATGGAAGTCATCTCTTCCATGGACGCTGAGGTCTCTTCCAGGGCAGCGGCCTGTTCCGAGGCCCCTTCAGCCAAAGACTGGGCTGATGACGAAACCTGCCCGGCTGCGGCACCAACCTGCTCGGAACCACTGGT
>JADGBM010000223.1 GCA_015231515.1 Desulfobulbaceae bacterium | reverse complement strand
ATATAAAGAGTTAGCAGTTATTAACAATTTTTTATTTCCATCGACACATAAATACAACTCGCTTAATCTGACCGTTACATCACTAAGGAACAGCAGAGTATTGCCCGATAGTGCTAACGATCTTGAGGAAAAAACATGGCAGTAGTTATTGTAGAACATGAGTTGATGCGTTCCTGTCAGATACTCTTTGGGAGTGATAAAAACATTACCCGAAGTTTTCTTGAGTACATCCAACTTTCCGGCATAAAAAGCGCCTACCGAAAAAAGGCCTTTGAAACGCATCCGGATGTTGTGGCCAGTAAACAAGGCCAAACAGACGACCAAAACGGCGATCTTTTTCAAATTGTCCAGCAGGCTTATGAAAATCTGCGCTGTTATTTACAGGCCAGAGAGCAGGGGTTCCGATTCAAGTCACCGGCTCGACCTATACATACCGTCCACCCCCAGCGACCGGCTCCGCGAAACGCCAGCCACCAGTCAGCAGCTAGCCATAAAACGGCAAAAAAACAGTGGAGCGGGGCACAAAAAAACAGTAGCGCGCACGCTGAAACCAGCGCCAAGTGTGGTGGGTTCAAGCAGACGCACTCCAATCGTTATACCAACAGCTCCTCACAGACCGTCGGCGCCTCCATTCCGTCCAGACAGCTTCTTTTTGGCCACTACCTCTACTACTCTGGAATTGCCAACTGGCACACCATTGTCAAAGCCATCGTCTGGCAGCGTACCGAAAGACCAAGGGTTGGAGAAATTGCCCATAAATACGGCTGGCTAACCAATAAAGACATTCTCACTATCCTCAAGGGCCGAAAACTCTCAGACTCGTTCGGCAAATCGGCTGTCGCCATGGGTCTGCTGACTGAAGGACAGTTGCGGATCATACTGCTTCAGCAAAAAACACTCCAGAAAAAATTTGGCCAGTATTTTATTCACAACAAATTGCTCACCCCATTCGAGCTACAGCGTCTTGTCCATAGGTTTTACACCCACAACACCACTTTTTCTGCAGAGCAAGCACGTTCATACCACCACAGGATGTAAACTTGATCTATAACAACTTAATTTATTTTCTGGTTGTTATACTGATCTTGACAACAAACTCAGCGCCAGACCAGCCCCAATTCTCCCTCACTACCATTCTAGCTGTATTTTTTGCAAAAGCTGTACTGTACCGTTGGACGCTCAACCGCATTTTCAACAAAAAAAAATCATACAACGCCTCACATTACTCAGCCGCTGAACGTAAAGGTGCGATTTTAGCCATTGCCATCTTCAGCATTGATGTCTACCTGCTCGATTGTCAGTATTTTTTTGGCCTACTGCCGCTTACCGACAAGCTTCCCGTCATAACAAGCTTTACCAGTCTGCTCCTTTTTACTTTCTACCTCACCCTGCTCTGGGATGCCGCAGCGCATAGCTACCAGACCTCGTTCGGCCAAAAGGAAAATCACCAGGCCTTTGTGCTTACCAATATCAAAACCAACCTGCCCATTATCCTGCCCTGGCTGCTATTGTCCCTGCTGGCTGACCTTCTACAGCTTGCCTCTGTACCAATAGTCAAGGATTTACTCGCCTCCGCCTGGGGTGAAGAGACAATTTTCATCCTATTTTTCATCTGCCTAGCGGTAGTATTTCCGTTAGTAATTACTAAACTCTGGGGCTGCACAACCATGCCGGCAGGACCAGCTCGAGAGCGGATTGAGACATTCTGCCGCTCGCAGAATGTTAAATACAAAGACATCATGATCTGGCCATTATTTGAAGGACAGGCACTCACCGCCGGGGTAATGGGGCTGATCAAACAGTTCCGTTATCTGCTGGTCACCCCAGCACTTCTTAGGGCCTTATCACCAGCTGAGATAGAGGCGGTAATGGCCCACGAAATTGGCCATGTTAAAAAACGTCATCTACAGCTCTACTTCCTCCTTTTTCTAGGATTCGGCACCCTGTCTCAACTGGCGACCTACCCAACGCTCTACCTGCTTACTAATTCCGACTTTTTTTATCGGGCGGTTCATTTTGCCAACAAAACACCCAGTCATGCCCTTGCCT
>JADGBM010000222.1 GCA_015231515.1 Desulfobulbaceae bacterium | reverse complement strand
TCAGCAAGGATTGGCAAGCCAAGTACGGCCACCCAATCTTGCTGCTTGAGACCTTCGTGGATCATCGTTTTCAGGGCACATGTTATCGGGCGGCCAACTGGCTTCGCCTGGGTCAGACGACTGGTCGCACCCGCAACGGCCAGCTTATCCCCACCGCTCCGATTAAGGATATCTATGCTTACGCCTTACACAATCAGGCACTGAAGAGGCTGCGTAATGAATAGCGACGAACTACTCAAACAGGTAAGCAAGGTCGACATCCATCAGGTTGGCTTTCACCCAATCATCCGGGCCTACATGCAGAAACTTGGCTTGGTTGAACTGATCAACGGCATGGTTGGCGGACAGATGGAGACCAAGCCCGGTCTCATTGTCGCCGGCATGATCCAAGACACTCTTTCCGGACGCTCACCACTGTATCACCTGGATAAATTCATTGCTGACCAAGACACCGAGCTCCTTCTCGGTGAAAGCGTCGAACCTTCGGCTTTCGGCGATCATAACGTCGGACGTGTGCTCGACCGTATCCAGCTAACAGGACCGAACAAAATCTTTAGTGAAGTGGCCCGGCGAGCCGCTGTTGTTTTTGACCTCGACACAAGTTCGGGACATTGGGACTCTACCTCGGTAAATGTCTGGGGCGAATACGATTGTCCGTCAGACGGTACAATTAACATTACTTATGGCTACAGCAAGGATCATCGGCCCGACCTTAAACAATTCATGCTCAGTATGCTGTGCGTTGAGCACAATATCCCAATCATGGGTGAGACCCATGACGGCAACAGTTCAGACAAGACATTGAACAACAAGCTCCTTACCCGCATTAACAAAAATCTAGCAAAGCATGGCTTGGCGGAGAGTGCATTTACCTACGTCGCCGATTCTGCTATGGTCACCAAGGATAATCTCGCCTGTTTTGAGCCGATGCAGAATAACAATCCGTACTATTTTGTTACCAGGCTCCCTTTTTCTTACAGTGAGGCTGACAGGGTCGTCTCGGAGGCGGTCCAAGCCGACCAATGGCAGGACATCGGGGTACTGGCGACCTCCAAACCCACCCCCAAAAGGCCTTCCGCATCGTACCGTGCCTATGAAACTGAAGTTGAACTCTATGACAGAAGGTATCGTGCTATCGTCATTCATTCAAGCGCCCACGACAAACGTCGGCAAAAGCGTATCGATAAAGAGCTTGCTCAAGCACGGCAAACATTGGCAAACAGCATCTCGCTCAGCCTCAAGACCGCCTTCTTCTGCCTCAATGATGCTGAAGCGGAGCTTAAGCGAATTCTCTCCTTACCCATGCCATGCCACAGCCTGACAACCAGAATTGAGGAAGAGATCAAATATGCCAAGGGTAGACCCCCTGCTGGCGGCCAACGGCAAATTGCTTCTCGCCGATGGCGTATTCACGCTGAGATTGTCGATCGCCCTGAGGTTGTCAACCAAAAACGCGCCGAGGCCGGCTGCTTTGTCCTTCTCTCCAATCGACCATGTCATGGCGATGACAGCCAAACAGCAGAAGAGTTGTTGCGAACCTATAAGGCTCAAGATGGCATTGAGCGCAACTTCAGCTTTCTAAAAGACCCCCTTATCGTCAACGACCTTTTCCTGAAAAAACCAGAGCGCATTGAGGCGCTGGGCATGATTCTACTTCTTTGCCTCTTGATCTGGAATCTTATGCAGCGGCAGATGAGACAACATCTTGAAAAAACCAACTCCACCATCGAGGGCTTGGATCGTAAAAAGACCACCCGCCCCACTTCATATGTAATGACCACCAAGTTCACCTGCATCCTCATCCTCAAGGTTGGTCAATCTCGTTTGATAAAAAAACCATTAACCCCGGCTCAGCAATCTTACATCACTGCCCTTGGACTAACCGAGGGAATATTTACATCACAACACCCACCTCCCTGAACCACAAAAAATACCTGCCTGATCGCAATTTAGGGTGTGGAATGTGGGTTTAAGGATGTTGGGCGCAATGAAGAAGGCGTTCAGCGCTATTTCTCAGCTCGGGCGGCACGCCTGGGAGAGTCTCCTGTGCTGGCGTTTGACTCTACCACTATCTCGACCTACTCTGAAAATCAGTCGGAGGCACGGCAGGGGTTCAACAAGGATGGAGAC
>JADGBM010000221.1 GCA_015231515.1 Desulfobulbaceae bacterium | reverse complement strand
GGTGGATTTCGCCAGCGTTAAAAATGTCGGCAAAAACCCTACAGGTCTCTACCTGACCTGGGTGGTCAACTGGCTGATTAAGCCCTTTACCATGTTCGGGATCGCCGCCTTCTTTTTTCATGTCGTTTTTCGCGGCCTTATTCCGCCGGAAATGGCTAGGGATTATCTGGCCGGGGCGGTTCTTTTGGGCGCGGCGCCTTGCACGGCTATGGTTTTTGTCTGGAGTCACCTGACCCGCGGCAACCCGGCCTATACGGTGGTTCAGGTGGCGACCAACGACCTGATCATCCTCGTTGCCTTTACTCCGATTGTCGCTTTTCTTCTTGGGATTGGGGGAATCACCATTCCGTGGGACACCCTGTTTTTATCGGTTTTCCTGTTCGTAGTTATTCCGCTGGTCGGAGGGGTAGTAACTCGCAAGATTGTAATCAGCAATAAGGGGGCAGAGTATTTCAATACGACGTTTATCCCGAAATTCAACAACCTTACCATCGGTGGCTTGCTGCTGACCCTTGTCCTAATTTTCTCTTTCCAGGGAGAGGTTATTCTCGAAAACCCGCTGCACATTGTTTTAATCGCAGTGCCCTTGGTGATTCAAACGTTTTTAATATTCTTTATCGCCTATCTGACTGCCAAAAAGTTGAAATTACCCCATGATGTCGCGGCACCAGCCAGCATGATCGGCGCCTCCAATTTTTTTGAACTCTCGGTCGCCGTGGCGATCACCCTGTTTGGGGCTTCATCGCCGGCGGTTCTGGCTACCATAGTCGGGGTTTTAGTCGAGGTGCCGGTGATGCTTTTCCTGGTCAAGATCGCCAACCGCACGACAGGCTGGTTTCCGGTCAAGCAGGGAGTGTGATAACAATGAAAAAACTAAAAATCCTTTTTCTCTGTACCGGCAACTCATGCCGCAGTCAAATCGCGGAAGGCTGGGCCAGGCACCTCAAGGGCGACGTCATCAAGGCCTATTCTGCCGGCATCGAAAAACACGGACTTAATCCTCTGGCGGTAAAGATTATGGCTGAGGCGGGAGTTGACATCTCCGGACAGCAATCCAAGACACTTGAAGATCTGCCGGAGTCGGTATTCGACTGGGTCATCACCCTCTGCGGCCATGCCAACGAGACCTGCCCCTTCTTTCCGGGCCAAAAAATCCACGTGGGCTTCGACGACCCGCCCAAACTGGCAGTCGATGCTGAAAACGAGGAAGAGGCCCTGGCCCATTACCGCCGGGTGCGAGATGAAATTAAGGTTTTTATCATGACCCTGCCGCAATCCCTTCAGGCAATCATCAGATTTAGTGCCTTACAGAGTATTTTCTTGTTTGTTTTTTTTACAAGAAGATACTCTGTAAGGCACTTATCCCGTTCATCGGGGTTAGTTGTGAGTTGTAATCGCTACAATGTGTATGATTAGCTAATTTTCAAGGCTAAATCTATTTTAATCCGGAGCGTTTGCTGTTTTTATGAAGAGAACCAGCATGGCAATAACGACCAGCCGCGCATTCTGCACGGCGATTATCCCCCGGAAAGGATGCCGTCGGCACGTCTAGAATTTTTGACTCTACTTACTGGCACAGATTCTGCTAATTACAATAGCAAAGTCCATTGTTCGCCGCAAATGAAGACATTGTATCTGATTTACAGCCAAGGGGAGGGACATTTTTGTGGCCTCTTCGACAAAATCGTAACAAAAACAAACAAATGTGCAAAATCAATCGTATGCATCGAAGGAGTCACCTATGAAATGTAAAGCTGAATTGAGCCGCCTGCCGACTCAAACAAAACTTATGCCCTTTGGGTGTAAAATATTGGTTACCGTTCTACTTTTGCAGATCGTTTCCGTCGTCGCCGTTCAGGCACAAACCATTCATCTTTCGGTCACCGCGAGCATGACCGATGCCGTCAATGACATGATAAAGGATTTTTCTGCCAAACATACCAAGGCAAAATTCCTGCCGAACTTTGCTTCTTCGGGTAGCCTGGCGAAACAGATTGAACAAGGCGCCCCCGCTGATATCTATGTTTCCGCTAATCCCAAGTGGATGAAATACCTGGTCGAAAAGGAGCTGATCGCCCCAGACACCGATCATATTTTTGCCTTTAACCAGCTGGTTTTTGCCGGTGCCCAAAAATCAACGGCGCTTTCCCTGGCAGGG
>JADGBM010000220.1 GCA_015231515.1 Desulfobulbaceae bacterium | reverse complement strand
CCGCCTTCTTTGACCGGATGCATGTCTACCTTCCCGGCTGGGAAATTCCGAAGATGCGCCCGGAGTTCCTGACCAACCAGTACGGTTTTATCGTGGACTATCTTGCCGAGTTCCTGCGTGAGATGCGGAAGAGGAATTTCTCCGATGCCATCGATACCTGGTTTAAGCTCGGCAACAACCTGAACCAGCGGGATGTGATCGGGGTGAGAAGGACGGTTTCCGGGTTGCTGAAGCTGCTCTACCCTCACGGGGATTATGACAAGACCGCTGTCGAAAAATGTCTGAAATATGCGCTGCAAACCCGGCGCAGGGTCAAGGAGCAATTAAAAAAAATCGGCGGCATGGAGTTCTATGATGTCCACTTTTCCTACATCGACAATGAAACGATGGAAGAAAAATTTGTCAGCGTTAAGGAGCAGGGCGGTGATAAGCTGATACCTGACGGCCCGCAAAACCCTGGAACGCTGCACACGGTCGCCCTGGGGGCAAGTGGTTTACTCGGGTTGTACCGTTTGGAGATACAAGTTACCCCGGGGAATGGCAAGCTCTCAATTTCCGGGGTCGGCACAAGCGCGAGGACCAAGGAAAAAATCAAAATCGCCTACGATTACTTTAAAGCCAATATGGGCAGGGTGAGCGCATCCACAAAGGCTGGAAGCCATGATTTCCATCTCCACATTGTCGAACTGCACAACTCCGGCCCGGCGGAAGTCATAACTCTGCCGAGCTTTGTGGCGTTATGCTCCGGCCTCTTAGGTAAACCTGTTCAAAGCCAGATTGTTGTTCTTGGCGATATGAGCCTGGGCGGCAGCGTGGTTCCCGTTGAAAACCTGGCCGCAACCCTGCAGGTCGCTTTTGACTCAGGCGCCAAGCGGATCCTCATCCCCATGAGCAGCGTGAGCGACATCCCAAGTATTCCGGGGGAGCTGTTCGCCAAGTTCCAGACCAGCTTCTACGCCGATCCGGTTGATGCTGTCTTTAAAGCGTTGGGAGTGGGATAGAAAAGGTATAGGTAACCTGGCAAATCATTCCGATGTAACAGTGCTTGACATGCTACCTTGTAGCATTATAAACTGGTCTGCAGGTCATTAAAAAAAATCAGGAACTGGCACTATAACTTTAATTCCAAATACCCAAGAACATTACAGATACGATGTACACACCAATCAATCCCGACACTTTGTGGATCCCCCGGCAGTGACAAATTCCATCCTGATAGTCGATGACGATCTTGTTGGGCGCACGCTTCTAAAAGGGGCCTTGGATGAATATGAGACCGCCCTGGCTGAAGATGGTTTTACTGCTTTAAAGACTATAAGCGCTTCCCATCCCGATCTAATCTTACTCGATGTCAATATGCCTGGGATGGACGGCTTTGAGGTCTGCAAAAAACTCAAAGAGTCGCCGGCAACAGCAGAAATTCCAATCATATTCATAACAGGATTAAGCCAAACCACTGATATCAGTAGGGCTTTTCGGGAAGGTGCTGTCGATTTCATCACAAAACCATTTGAAATTAGCGAAGTTCAGGCACGTATTAAAACCCATTTGACATTAAAAAACTGAAGTTTCCCATTTTTTCGGCAGTTAAAATGTCGGGAAGCACAAAATTGATTGAAGTTTTGAGAGGAACCAACTTCCCGGGTGCCTTGAATGATAAAAAATTTTTGTCCGTTGTAAGTAGTTGAAATCATTAGATAAAATTTTAACGATTTTTTGCAGGCCAACCTATAATATGTAATGAAAACAGTAAGTTATTAATGAAAACGAGGCTCGATTATGGTATATTGTAGTTGTATAAAAACAAGAAACCAAAAAAGGAGCCTCGCATGCACACATTACACTCATTGTTCAATGAACTCAAAGAAGAATTTTCACATTCGCAAAAAGGCGCAGAGCGGGGGCCGTGGTTTGTCTACACAATGCTTGCTGTCATTCTGCCTTTTACATCTTCGAGGACGTCAAACCTTCTCCGAGCGATTACGGTCTTGTTTGGATTTGATGTCAAGAAGAAGCGTTATTATACCTTCATGGCCTCAACCAAGATTCCTTGGCGCAGGCTTTGGCACAGAGTGTGGAAGATGATTCCTGAACCTGAAAACAATGGTAAGCTT
Source organism: Desulfobulbaceae bacterium (assembly GCA_015231515.1). Classification (NCBI taxonomy): domain Bacteria; kingdom Pseudomonadati; phylum Thermodesulfobacteriota; class Desulfobulbia; order Desulfobulbales; family Desulfobulbaceae; species Desulfobulbaceae bacterium. The sequence continues at coordinate 118 of JADGBM010000220.1, read as the reverse complement.
CTTGTTGTGCTTGATGATTTCATCAATCCCAAAACCGGTAAAAATATTTTTGGCTGTGCCAATGTGTTTGACCACGCAGCCAAGCAAAATCAGTCAAAGTATCCTTGGGCACAAAATA
>JADGBM010000219.1 GCA_015231515.1 Desulfobulbaceae bacterium | reverse complement strand
TTTAAGCCTATGTGACGCCCTTTCAGGGCTATTTATTAAATGTTCCTATATCCCAGGGCGTTGCCCTGGGCTAGTATGTTACGCCCCTTTTGGGCTGAGGAAAAACACCCGCTAAGGAGGAAATGTTACTACTTAACTGTTTTTAGCTCAAGCCGAATATTTACTATCGAGGGTAAATATTCGGGTTTAGATTTTTTTCGTAAAAAGTGCGGGACACGAGGACTTTAATATGCTACATTAGCTTCATGTCTGTCTCTTGTCAAAACCAATTACAATTCCCTCCGGCCGAAGTTGCTGAACAAGTAATTGCCTTTCCTATTGTACCATCCCCCCAGATTCTTATTACCGAGAAAGAATACTCTGAACTAAAATGTGAGGTAGGCTATTGGAAAAGTATGCACAAAAAATCTCTATTAAGAGAAGCCGACAAAAAAGCAATGCACGGGCTACTGTCTGTAGTTAAAGACAACGATCTGTTTTTCGTAGACAGCCTTACCAGCGCCAGAAGTGTTGCGTATGTCACCGCCCAGGAACTTGGGATTAAAACCGCAAAGCGCGATATTTTTCTCGATAATGAGCAAACTCCGAAAGCGATCAAACAGCAGCTTGCAAAGCTAATCGCTATTGCCAGTAAGATCCCGACAGTTTGGTAGGGAACCAGAGGCGCTGCCAGCAGGGGTATAAATCCCACCGCAATAACAATAACGTTTCTGGAGATTGCCCGGGCCGGTTCTTCAAACATTGTCTGTATCGTATCAGGCCAATTGCCCTTAGCTGCATAAGTTGTTTTTGTACGTTCGAGGAAATGGATAGCAAAATCCACTGCCAGGCCTAAAGCAAGTGAGGAAAGTACTGCAACCGGCATATCATAATCTTTGCCGATCAACCCGATGAAGCCATAAATGACAACAATGGTTACGGTAAGGGGAATCATGGCCAGCAGGCCCCAAAGTGGTGAGCGAAACAGGAAGGCCATCATAATAAAGACTATTACGAAACTACTGAAAAATGAATCCCGCATCCCGGATACCATTTTGTCTTGCCATTCGACGTTTAAGTACGTTAGGCCTGCCCAATTATGGGTCAAAGGCACTGGGGGCGGATTTTCTTGGAAAAAATGTTCAATCTGGCTGACAACCTGTTCCATGATCTGGTTATCACCCTTTTTCAGTTGAACCCAAATATTGGTCATTCGATAGTCTGGAGTAACAAGATGCCAGAGATCGTTGGGCTTGTGGCTGTTTTGGAAGGAGATCAGGCATTGAGCAACGGCATTTGATGTATCCGGAACTCTAAATCGCTCCGGGTTTGATTCAAAGAGTTCCTGGTGGATTTTTTTGACAACATCAGTTAGGGAGTTGCTTTTACCTACCACACCGGAGCGAAGCAGTTCCTTTTGTAACGATTCAATATAGTCCAGGACATCAGGACGTTTGAAAATTTGGTCCTGGTTTTTGAGTTGGTCAATCCCTGCCAGAAATTCAGCCCAGATCTCAAAGCTGTCGTCTGCCGCTGTATCTAACTGGTATTCGACCGAATCAGAGACTTTGTCAAAAAGCTGAACGCTGGTTTGAGAATCCTGTTGGGCACTAGTGATAAGTGTTAAGGCTTTGGCGAGTGCTTGTGGCGAGGCGTCATACTGTTTGGCTGTTGCGGCAAAGGAGTTTCGAATCTGCTGGGCAGCCTGCTCTGTCGACAGGCTAACCTTTTCTGCTTCAAGGACAAGAAAGGCTTCGTAGGTTCCGCCAAAATGGGAGTTGAGGACTTTGTCGGCGATCCGGATGGGGTGTTTTGACGTGAACCAGTGCACCGGGTTATCGTTGATCTGGATCAGGCTTATTCCGTAACCACTTACGAGCAGAGCGATAACTGTGCAGAGGGCAATACCCTTTGCCTTGGTGTAGGTTGTTTGACCGGCTTTAACCAAAAAGCGTGACAGTAGAGATTCATGGCCGTCACCAGATTTGTGGGCAGCTGCCCCGAAGCCCTGCAGGCTTGCTTCCGGCATGAGCATGATATAGGCCGGAACAACTAAAATAGTGAAGAGCCAGGCAAGGACAATGCCGATTGCCACATAAATCCCAAAAGCCTGTACCGGTGGAATAGGGGTCAGGGCCAGAGAGGCAAAACCGGCCGATGAGGTCAGTGACGTATAAAACATGGGCATGAAGAGGTGGGACATGACCTGTTCAAGGGTTTTGCGGCGGTCTTTGATTGGCGGGTAGGAGTCAAAGA
>JADGBM010000218.1 GCA_015231515.1 Desulfobulbaceae bacterium | reverse complement strand
AGGCCTGCGCCCTTCGGGCAGCCCTGAGCAACCTTCAAGACGTTGGTTATGTCGGTGCTTCGGGCTTAGCCGGTTTTGAAGATAATAACACTATTACGACTAAACGATTACATGACAACGTATACATTATTGGCGACGATTTATCAGCGGCCAGACCAGGCCAAGGATTAATGGCGCCTCGGGTTGGCATCGCCGCCCATCACCAAGCAAACCAACTCCTTCGCATTCTTTTAGGCTTAGGATAACTACAGATCCGTATAAACAATTATGAATATCACAGTAAACGGTGAGCCGAAAGTGGCCCCCAAAAATAGCACAGTATATGATTATGTCTGTAGCTTGAATTTTGACCCAGAAACCGTCGTTGTCGAAATCGACGGCAAAATCATACAAAGAGAAGAGTACCAAACCAGACAACTTAAAGATGGCTGCATTCTTGAGCTGATCCGTTTTATTGGAGGCGGTTGAGATGCTCACCATTGCAGGCAAGTCTTTTACCTCCCGTCTTTTTACCGGTACCGGGAAATTCTCATCATCACAGGTAATGCGTCAAGCCCTTGATGCCTCTGAAAGTCAGATGGTAACAGTTGCGTTGCGACGGATTGACCTTAATGACCCTGGCGATGACATCATGAAGGTTCTGGATCGGAATAAATTCTTTTTTCTACCCAATACATCAGGCGCCCGTAATGCCGAAGAGGCAATTCGCCTGGCCAATCTCGCCCGTGCCTCTGGCGGCGGTAATTGGCTCAAGCTGGAAGTCACCCCAGACCCGCGCACACTGCTGCCTGACCCAATTGAAACCTTCAAAGCCACAGCAGCCTTGGTAAAAGATGGTTTTGTCGTGCTTCCCTACATGAATGCCGATCCCATATTGGCCTTGCGCCTCCAGGAAGTTGGCGCCGCAGCAGTCATGCCCCTGGGAGCACCTATTGGCACAAACCAGGGCATTCTTACCAAAGACCAGGTTGCAATTATTATTGCCCAATCCCAAGTACCTGTTGTGGTTGATGCCGGGCTGGGGGCGCCATCACACGCCGCTCTTGCCATGGAAATGGGCGCGGATGCAGTCCTTGTCAACACCGCTATTGCCGTGGCCGGTGACCCGGTTAAAATGGCAGTGGCCTTTGCAAAGGCAGTTATTGCCGGACGTCTTGCCTTTGAAGCCGGATTAGGGGCACAATCAGCTGAGGCCTCTGCTTCATCGCCTGAAACAGGATTAGATTTTCTACGATCATGACATTTTCATTGCCTTCTTTCGATATCCTCAGCCAACCGATTTATGCAAGCACCTCAGCTGATGTCGAAGGCGCGTTACAGGCTGACAAATTAACCACAAGAAACCTGGCAGCACTTTTAAGTCCAGCGGCCAAGCCATATCTAAATACTATGGCCGCACGCTCTCAGAAAATAACCCAGCAGCGTTTTGGTCGGGTAATTCAAATCTATGCACCTGTTTACCTTTCCAACTTCTGCACAAACAGCTGTGCATATTGTGGTTTTGCGGCTGAAAACAAAATTAAACGACGAATTCTTAGCATAGAAGAGATCCGTAACGAAATCGATATTCTCGCCAAAAGAGGCTTCAGCCACATACTCCTTGTTTCTGGCGAGGCGCCTAAGATAATGGGGGTTAATCACCTTGAAGCAGTTGCTCACCTGATGCGAGATCGATTCGCTTCTGTGTCAATTGAAGTACAACCTCTTTCAAAAGAGGAGTACTCCAGACTTTTTGCGGCAGGCATCACCAGTGTTGCCGTCTACCAGGAGACGTACGATCGTGTCATTTACGACAAGGTCCATCTGAAAGGCAAGAAGTGCGACTATGATTTTCGCTTAGATACCCCAGCTCGTGCTGCTGAGGCCGGCATGCGTGAAGTTGGTATTGGAGCTTTGCTTGGTCTTGCTGACTGGAGGGCGGAAGGATTGGCCCTTGCCATGCACCTTGCCTGGTTACGGAAAAAATTCTGGCGGGTTGGACTGACCGTTTCTTTCCCTCGTCTCAGACCGGCAGAAGGCAACTTTACGCCTCTTGCTCCCGTTAACGAAAGTGACCTTAGCCAGCTGATTTTTGCCTTGCGGATTTTTGATCATGACGTCGGACTCCTGCTCTCAACCCGGGAAGAAGCCCGCTACAGAAATGGTATGCTTGGACTAGGCCCAACCAGGTACTCCGCTGGTTCCTGTACTGCACCAGGTGGTTATGCAAATCCTGATATTGCCGGTGAACAGTTTGAGGTTGATGATAACCGCTCAATTATCGAAGTATGTACAGCCATCCGCAATAAAGGATTTGACCCTGTCAGAAAAGACTGGGACCCTGTT
>JADGBM010000217.1 GCA_015231515.1 Desulfobulbaceae bacterium | reverse complement strand
AACGATGAAGCCTTTGAATACATCGAAAGAGCAAAATCAAGAGCGCTTCTCGAACTTTTAACCGCCAATATAAACTACCTTGAGATTCTTGAAAAAGACTCGATTACCTTTCAGCGAGCCAGTAAACTTCTACAAGAAATAGAGGAAATACAAAACAGCCTTGATTCAGCTAATAAAAAGGAAGCAGAAGATGGCGATTGGGATCAGGAAAGGAAAGCAAGCCTCGATAAACATATTGTCGCAAAAGATCTTCTTGATGGCCTAGAACAAAAGCAAAGAAGATTGGCCGAGATGTTGTCAGATCTTGCGACATTCTCCCCTGATGCGGCATCGCTTTTTCAAGTTGTGCCCAGTCGAATTTTAGACACCCAGAAAATCCTGGATAGCGAAACCCTGCTTCTAGGAATGTATCAGTCAGAAAACTCCTTGGAACTCTTTCTGATTGGCAACACCGGTCAAATTTTGACTACAAAAGTTACACAGTCAGCCAGACAATCATCTGAAGACATATACCTGTTGATTAATAATATCAAGGAGAGCAAACATCTCGATATACGATCCCACGATTTCATCCGACAAATTCGGGCACCATTAACACATTTTTATGATTTTCTCATTGAGCCTTTTTCTGAGCATATTAATCGTGCTAAACGTCTTATAATATCTCCCCATCTATTTTGGCATTATTTCCCCTTTCAGTCGCTATACTGTCAAAAAGATAAACTTTATCTTATCGATAAGATCGAAATATGCGTAACCCCGACCGCTTCAATTTTGGCTTCCTGCATGAAGAAAGAAAGAACGAGTCGTGATAGTGCCCTGATTCTGGCGAAAAACAATGGGGACCTCCCTTATGTTGATAAGGAGGCCGATCTTCTTGCAGGGGCATTTTATCCAAAGTCCGAAGTGTACAAAAATACTGATGCCTATTTTAAGCGAACAGCGCAAAAGCAGTTCGATGTCGTTCACTTCGCTTGCCATGGAAGTTTTAATGGGGAGTTTCCTTTCCTTTCTGGAATCGATATTCCGCCAGAGGCTGGTAGTAACCGTAGAACAACCATACTGGATTTTTTCAGCCAAAAATTAGAAAGCTCTCTGGTTACCATGAGCGCCTGTGAATCAGGACTCAACCAGTTTACTATTGCGGATGAGCTTATAGGCCTGAGCCGCGGCCTGTTTTACGCCGGCACAGCTTCTATAATGGCTAGTCTTTGGCAGGTAGCAGATGCTTCAACCTGCTATTTGATGGAGAACTTCTACTGGCACTACGTAAAAAATAGACGCACTAAAACACATGCCCTGCAATTGGCTATGCAGGCAGTCAAGGCGAAAGAAGAGTACGCCAACCCATATTTCTGGTCACCTTTTATTATATTGGGTGATTGGAGATAAAATGAACTGGCTTAATTTATGGTGCAGTTCCCCAAAAGTCATTTTTTTGTAATGGCAGTTCAAACAGGTTTTTCCCTTCTGTAACAACATACAATCTTAAGTCAGCATCAACATGGATAGGTCCAATCTCGGTGCCGATTCCACTCAAATCAATATCAAACCATAAACGATATTTTTCCCCAATTTCTGGTAATTCTGCCCCACAAAAAGGACAGCGCATGTCCTGAGATCTTTCGGCGCTGTGTTTTCCGCAAGAAATACAATTCCAGTGAGAGTCAGGGAGGACAACATGCAATCTTTGGCTGACGCTCTCAGCCGCATATACAATTCCTTTGGCATCAACGCAAAAACTAGGGGATGGGTAGGCAGTTGGTCCAAAGACATGTTCAGCATAAAAACCATCCTGCGCCTCACACATATCGGAGAAATAAAGGTTTCTCCTCTCTCGGTCCGCAAAAAACAAACCTCCATTGACAGTCTTGATCATGTTGCCTGGATATACCTGTCCGGTTTTTGAAGAAAAGTATATGTCCCGCCCTGAGTTACTGGTTGCTTCCTGCATATGAATCGCACCCTGTGCAAGCACGAACAGGTCTTTCCGTTCGGGAAACAGAGGATAATACGCTATAATGTTGTGCTGCTGTCGGAATAAATCCACAGGATAGTCCACCCTCTCTTGGTTCCATTTACCCCATTGTATACGCACAAGTTCCTGGTTTTTAATTGCAAAAAAACTTTTGTCGCGGGCAGAATCAAATCCAATCCAGCTAATATCATCCCAATAATTAGGCCCTGTCGGAGGTAGCTTTACAAAAGCTCCATTGTTCGTAATGTTTTGGGCTTCAAAAGCCCAGAGTCCTTTACCCTGCCTGGCAACAATAAATGAACGTCCTTTCTCATGTGAAACATTAATAAATTGTTCAACATTTCCCGTCTCATTGGACGAGAA
>JADGBM010000216.1 GCA_015231515.1 Desulfobulbaceae bacterium | reverse complement strand
ATATGAGGTATTTTATGAAGTTGAATCAATCAGTAAAAACATTAGTGCTCATACTGACACTCTTTATTCCTGTGGCAGCCTTTGCCCATGGAATGTCACAGTCCGATATACAGGCTATGATTGCTGGCGGAAATCTCCGATATGTCTGGCTCGGAGCCACTCATATGTTCACCGGCTACGATCATCTACTATTTATTTTTGGTGTAATTTTCTTTTTGACCGGATTCCGAGACATTGTAAAGTACATCACAGCATTCACCCTAGGTCACAGTATTACTCTCATATTTGCTACTGTATTTAGTATTTCAGCAAACTATTTTCTTATTGATGCCGTAATCGCATTGAGTGTTTGTTATAAGGGATTCGAGAATATTGATGGCTTTAAAAAATTTTTAGACCGCTCCTCGCCAAACCTGTTGCTTGTGATATTCAGTTTTGGACTCGTCCACGGATTTGGACTCTCTACAAGGCTTCAACAGTTGCCTTTGGGAGAAAGCGGTTTAATCATGCGAATACTATCTTTTAATGTCGGAGTAGAAATTGGCCAAGTCATAGCGCTGGCTATTATGCTTCTAATCCTCTCTGGGTGGAGAATGTCAAAGTCTTTCACTCAGTTTAGTGCCATCTCAAATGGTGGTTTAATTGCTGCTGGGGCATTTTTGTTTATAATGCAGATGCACGGATACAGTCACAACTCCAGCCCCGATGATTTTAGTTTTAGTTCTGACAATCACTATCATGAGCACCAAAAGATGGAACAAGAACTCATTCAGAAACAACGAAACTCTCACAAACCATTTGCCTTTGAATAGGAGAAGATCATGCGTAGATTTTTTATTAGTTTTTTGACCCTTGTAGCCTTTCTAACAACTTTTGCCACAGCGGCCTATTCTCACGGTGGCGGTCATGTGCCAGCTAATCCCGTCACCAAGGATGTTGCCCTGCAAAATGCGACTGAGGCCTTTAACAGTTTGGTACAAAATGGCCAACTTGGTAACTCCTGGGCAAACATAAAACCATCTGGAGCAAAAAAGGAAAAGTTTCAATATAGTGATGAGTGGGTAGTTGCTTTTACTAACCCGAAGGAAGAAGATACCAAAAAGCAGACGCTTTATGTTTTTCTTACCTTGGCTGGAGAATTTATTACCGCTAACTTTTTAGGCCAATAGATTTAGCATTTTTTGATTAGGGTAGTATCAACAACAACCTCGTATGTTCAGAAATTCCGTTCTTGAATCTTTTTATTCTCCTGGGCGGGATTTCTGACCATAGGGCCGCACTCACATAGAATACATAATCTATGTCGTTTGCCAAAATGATTGAAGGAGTTGTAATGCATATTCATTATCTAGATAAGTGGCAACATTCCCACGACTTTGCTCTGATACATAAAAAGGGTGAATCTCGGACAAAACAGGTCCTGGCGATTACCGCCATTACGATGGTTGCAGAAATCATCGCAGGGTCAGTATATGGTTCAATGGCGCTCTTGGCCGATGGGTGGCACATGGGTACCCATGCTGCTGCCTTTGCCATTACAATTTTTGCTTATCAATATTCCAGGCGTCATTCTGAAAACAAAGAGTTTTCTTTCGGCACAGGTAAAGTAAGTATACTCGGCGGATACTCAAGTGCTGTCGCTTTGGCTGTTGTAGCTTTGATTATTGGTGCGGAATCGATATTGCGCTTCTTTCAACCCTTAGAAATTCATTTTAACGAAGCGATTGGCGTAGCCGTTTTAGGTCTTCTGGTTAACATATTCTGCGCCTTCCTTCTTCATGGAAACCATACCCATGAACAGGACCACGATCATGGGCATCACCACCATGATCACAATCTCAGAGGAGCCTACCTGCATGTTTTAGCAGATGCGCTTACGTCCTTACTGGCAATATTTGCTTTATTCTTTGGCAAGTATTTAGGGTGGAACTGGCTTGATCCCTTAATGGGGATCGTAGGGGCTCTGGTTATTACACGATGGTCCTATGGTCTTTTAAAAGATACAAGTTCAATTCTGCTAGACAAGAATGTCGAGCTGGAAACTGTAAAAGAAATTCAAGAGAGGATCGAAAAAGTTGATGACAATCGAATTTCTGATATTCACGTTTGGAAAGTAGGCCCGATTGATTGTGCGGCCATTATCTCTCTTGTGACGCACTACCCAAAACCTGCCCAGCACTATAAATCTCTGCTGGCAGAAGTGAATATGCTTTCACACATCACTATTGAAGTTAATGAATGCCACTCTGAACCGTGCATAGTGCCGCTTAAAAAAAATTAATGGAAAACATATGAACACCCCTTTAATTGCAACAATAAGTGTTATTGCTTTAGCTGTTGCGTGTGAGTTCATCCTTA
>JADGBM010000215.1 GCA_015231515.1 Desulfobulbaceae bacterium | reverse complement strand
CCGCCCAGACCTATGAATCTCTACAGGGCCCCAGCCATGCCCGGGAGGTCGGCTGGGCTCTGGGCACTTTTCATTCACTGGTCAGCGATCTGCCGACCGAAACATTAGCCGACACACTACCCGGATTCCACAACACACCACGGTATCTGGAGGCCTTTCACAATGCCCTGGCGAGTTCAACGAAAACCACCTCAGCAGAAGTAAAATTCTGTCTGAATTTTATTGAGAAACAGATCATATATGCCCCTGTTTTAGAAGAGGCAAAGCACAGCAAAAAACTCTTTGACCGCCCGATCCACGGAGATCCCAAGGTCAGCAACATCATGATCAGCAAAAACTCCGGCCTGGCTGTCAGCATCATTGATTTAGATACAGTCAAGCCTGGACTTATTCATTATGACATTGGCGACTGCCTCCGGTCCGGTTGCAACTTACGGGGCGAAGAGTCAGATTCCACTGAACAGGTTTGTTTCGATCTGGACCTGTGCCGTGAAATTTTAACCGGCTATCTCAGTCAGGCTACAAACTTTTTAACAAAACACGACCGTGAATATATCTTTGAGGCAGCACGAATCATCTCTTTTGAGCTTGGCCTTCGCTACTTTACTGACTATCTAAACAATAACATCTATTTTAAAGTCAGCTCACCAACACAAAATCTACAGCGGGCACTTGTCCAGTTCCACCTTACCGAAAGCATAGAGCGCCAGGAAAAGGGCATTAAAGCTTTACTTACTGACCTCCTGTAGCCATTAGTACCACACCTAAACAATTTTTTCGTTTTCTCCTTATACGAGTCATGGTACAACTTTGCTATTGACAGTGGCTCAAATTACACTTAGTTTAATTAGTAATAATTACTACAAGGAGGGTATATGAAAGTAATAATAGATAAAAATGTTGTCGAGTTTTCGCCAGAAAATGGCCAAGAAACTGCCTCAATGGAGACTCTTTGGAGAATGATCATTGATTGTGCCGGTGAGAGTAAAAAACTGACGCCAATTGGCGAGTACATTCCATCGAAACAAAACCTGCTGCGTTTTACTATTGAAGGAGTGCCCGGCGGCAAAACCGTTATGTCCGACCAGACTTCCGCGGCCGATTGCACCTACCTTTGTGCGGTATGCAATAAGTATATGAATGTTAAATCTGGTGATTCAGTGCCGTACTGCTGCGGAGCGGTCATGGAAGCGATTGATTAATGGCGTGGAAAACAATACCTGTCTAAACACCAAAAGAGGAGGAGAATGATGCAAAAATGGGAATGCCCTTGCGGCTATATTTACGATCCGGCTGAAGGCGATTACGAACACGGAGTTGACCCGAATACCGCCTGGGAAGACCTGCCTGACGACTGGGTCTGTCCTAAATGCGGTGCCGAAAAAGATGCTTTTTGGGAAGCCTGATCAATATAACCTGAGAAGACACTAACCCACAAAGGCGTCCTGATGTCCAGGGCGCCTTTTCTGCTTCTTGCCAATCGCCTTGCCAATAATTCACCAAAATGAACTGCAACTGATGGCCCCGTCAAATCTCTCCGCTAGCCAGCACACACAGATCCAAGACAAACTCCTAGCCTGGTTTTCAAAGAATGCACGCCTGCTGCCATGGCGCCATAGCTATGATCCATATCATGTCTGGCTGTCTGAAGTTATGCTGCAACAGACCCAGATGGACAGAGTCATTCACTATTTCAATACCTGGGTCAACAGGTTTCCTTCCCTGGAAAGTGTCGCGAAGGCCGATGAAAACGAGTTACTCAAACTCTGGGAAGGTCTTGGTTATTACTCGCGGGTACGAAACTTTCAGAAAGCAGCACAACGTGTCTGTTGCAATGGCGGCACAGTCCCCTCCTCTTTTACGGACCTTATAACCCTGCCCGGCATCGGAAAATATACGGCCGGGGCCATACTAAGCATCGCTTTTCAGAAAAACTATCCGGTGGTAGACGGAAATGTTGAACGCGTCTTTGCCCGAATGTTTGCCATAGAAACTCCTATAAAAAGCAGTGAGGGCCAAAAACGTGTCTGGGCTCTGGCCGAGGCACTATTGCCCGAGGGCAAGTCTCGGCAATGGAATCAGGCGCTTATGGAACTCGGCGCTCTGGTCTGCAAAAAAAGCAAACCTGACTGCCAACTCTGTCCTTTGGGTAAACAGTGCCAGGCCCATCTCTCCGGGACTACTTCCCTGCATCCTGTGGCAGGGAAAAGCATGACGACCATAGCCATTTCATTTGTGGCGGCGGTTATTGTCCATCAAAAGATGATTTACATTCAGAAACGCCTGGCAGACGCAACATGGGGAAACCTTTGGGAGTTTCCCGGCGGCCATCTTGAGATAAATGAAACCCCGGACCAGGGGGCTCTGCGCGA
>JADGBM010000214.1 GCA_015231515.1 Desulfobulbaceae bacterium | reverse complement strand
TGGTATTGAGATTGCAGTTTTCATGTCCAAAGTATAACTATGGTAATACTCGGTGTCAATTCGTTTTTTGAGAGCGTTAACGTTAAGCTAACCACACTGAAAATTGGGGTCTACACATCTGACAGCCCTGATTCCCAACTTAATCTCACTTTCACTTTGTCAGATGTGTAGACCTGACCCCCTCTATTACTTCTAAATGTGTTCCTCTTTTCTCCCTCTTTTCTCCCCGGTGCCGCTCGACCCCGGTGCCGCTCGCAGTAAAGGAAGGTGATTATTTGTCTCATTGCACTGAAGTTGTTGACTGGGCATATGATTATGTTTTAGCTCAACAGTACGTTTTTATCCAGAATCGTTAAATCGACTATAGACAGATTCTGTATAGTAAAACTTTTCCATATTCTGTATAGTTGATAAAATAAGAATTAACTTCTTTTTCATTCTTATTTTACTCTGACTAATTTCCCTTTTAAAAGAGTTGACCTCCGGATTCAGATCATTACCTGTAAGAAATGCCCCGTAGCCGAAATAAAATTTACTTCTTAACGGCCCCCTATTCCCAACGGGCCACAAAACAAGGAATGGATTATGAACGATGATGTCTTGAAAAAAATCTTTTACTGCATGGAGCGGGTGGTTGTTTTCGAAGGGATAGACGAGGTCCTAGGCCATATCGTCAAGACAGCTGCTTCTCTCACCCAGGCGGATGCAGCCAGTATGCGCTTGTTCAACATCAAGAGTGGTCTTCTGGAAGTCAAGGCCGGGGTTGGACTCTCATCAGATTTCATGAACCAGGAACCTCTAGCCTTGGGAGAAGGGATTATCGGCAAGGTGGTTGTCACCGGCAATTCCTACAAATGCAGCAATGTCAGGGAAGACCAGGATTGCTGCAATAAAGACCTGGCAGCTCATGAAGGTATCAACGCCATCCTTTCAGTTCCGCTCAAGAATCGGGATAAGTCCATTGGCTCCTTGTCCGTGTATCGCCACTCACCCCAGGAGTTCTCCGATGCCGAACTCCTGGTGATGAGTATTTTTGCGGCCCAGGCCGTTGAGGCCGTCGAAAAAACAGAGCAACTCGAACACCTGAAAAGAGAGGCTACCTACGATTCGCTGACCGGGATTTACAATCGCCGTTTTCTCCTGGCCCGAATCGATGAAGAGTTGAAGCGGGCAGAGCGTCACCAACGCCAGATGAGTATCACCTTCATTGACCTTGACGACTTCAAGAAATTCAATGACTGCCACGGGCATCTGCTCGGCGACAAACTCTTGAAGGATATCTCCTCGTTGTTCAAGGAAGAACTGCGTCAAAACGATTTTCTTGGACGCATAGGAGGAGAGGAATTTATCATCGTAACTCCGGAAACCGACAAAAACGGCGCCATGACCATATCTCGAAAATTATTGGACCGCATACGACGGTATGAATTCTTGGGAAGAGAGGGAAGACTTATGGGTATCAGTTTCAGCGCTGGCATTGCATCCTTCCCTGACGATGGTCGGACGGTCGAGGAGTTAATACGAATTGCCGACGAGACAATGTATCAGGTGAAAACCGACGGAAAAAACGGTGTCCAGGTCGCCAGCCAGGCCTAACAGCGTCATAAACCCTCCAAGCTGCGCCCCCTCGCTCATCCCAGAGTGAGACCTTGGGGTCAGTTTTTCTCTGCTTCTGGAAAGGTAGCAGGCGTCCATGTTGTCATGTCGTTAAAAATTAATTTTATTGGAGAAATTAGGGAGAAATTAGGGGACAGACCACGTTTATTTTAAATTGGGGTCTGTCCCTTAATATCTCTCTGACTACGAAACCATGAAAAACTTGCCGAAGTCCTATCCCTTGAAAAACCGCCAAGTTCCGGCGGTCAATGTGCAGCATTTTGTTGGGCTATGTGGTTCATCATACCCGTCTATCTAACTAGGAGGAAGACGTATGACCAGAGAACTTAGCTGTCCACTTACTGAACAAGAAGCAGCGGAAGCCGTAAGGCAAAATTCTGCTGCAATGAACGAATTTTTAACCGCACGTAAGCTCCTAATTTAATTAGTGTTAATTTAATTAGTAATTTAATTAGTGTTAATTTAATTAGTGTCAGAGTAAAATTAAAATATCTCTTTCCGCCATCCTACCGGCCGCCCCCGCTTTTTATTCTTTAATCGTCTTCCTGTGAAGGAATTACGGCTGAGTGAAATTAGGGGAAGTTCAAACCATGAAAATCCGTGTTTATTTATTATGCTATTTATTCTATTCATGGATTAATTTTACTCTGACCCTATTTATTCTAACCCCTTTCCGCTTGAGTTCTTTGTATACGGCCGGCCAGGCCGGTAGGGGCCGATCCCCCTGTGCAATTATCGGAAGTGGTGGGAATAAAACCCGTTCTAGTTTTGCATCGTCCATATCTTCGGG
>JADGBM010000213.1 GCA_015231515.1 Desulfobulbaceae bacterium | reverse complement strand
TCATATCCATGACTCTCTTATCCGCCGAAGCAAGTCGCTTCTCCCTCTGTTTGATGATCCACCCTGAAGGCGGCAGGATAAAATCAAAAACAAACCTAGCGCGCCAATTTGCGGCAAAAATGAAGGTCTTCTTTTTGGGAATTTGAATTTTTTCCCAATCCACCTCAGGAAATTCTGCCGCAGTTTCCCAACACTCATCATAAACCGTATGGCTTTGAGCTCCACCCACGAATGGAAAAGAAAAATGGACCTCTCTCGGACGATGGGAAAGCGGTTCCACCGTCCACCATTTATTCTGGGAAATATCGATTCCTACCTCTCCGGGCCAACCGCCGATTTTACCGATCAAATAGGATTTTCCGGAACCCGGGGTGCCCGTCACAATCAAATTCCCTATCTTCATTTTTCTTGGGTACAATATCCCATTATTGTCCTTCAGTTTCACTGCAATTCTCCTTTATAGACAAGAACAAAGATCAAAATAAAAGCGTGTGAATTGTCTTTTAAGTATTAAATCGCACAAATATTCTACAAAAACTCTTCCGATCCGACTCCAGATCTTGTCAATTTAAGTATCTTGATTTCTAAGACAGAACATAGCCGAAAAAGAACATGCGCGTTAAGTATATGATTTAAGCCCAGAAAAGCAAGCCATTTAGAACTAGTAAATATCCCCCGGCAGAGCCGGTGGCTTTAGGACAAATGGGGGCATAGGACAAGCGCCTGCCTGCGGCGCTGATCGGTCGTCAGGCTGGCGATGGTCTGAAACGCGCCGAGCAGACGCGCCATGATGCCAACATTGCCTGCGGCGCTCCCGCGAATCTGATCAAACGCCTCGGACAAACATCGAGGGAGCGATGCACTAGCACGCATGGTGGTTTCATCTATTTGGAATACTTCGTCATTACGCCATATTTTATCATTGCAGCGTGCCAGGTACTGTAACCAGTGAATCGAGCCATGAACTTCATACACTCGCTCTTCGTCGTATCCGGCTTTCTGGAACTGCCCATCAATATTGGAAGTAACCACAAAGTAATCAGCGTTGTTCCTCTCTATCCACTTTTTGATGATATTGAACCCATCGTGCGGAATGGTATCCCGATAAAGAGTGGCGCGGTGTCCATAGAAGCCCCAGGCAAAGTGGGGTTTGTGTCTGTTCATTTCATCACCTCCTGTTTTAAAGGTGAAAAGCGAAACATACTCAAATTACTTCATCAGCCAATCATTCAGTTCTTCCCAGTCCTCTTTTGTGGGCGGGTTCGACTCATTTCCAAGCGCAGTTTCCAATATCTCTACAAAATCGGTGTATTCATCCGAGGTAAAAGGGATATCGTTATCTAGCCAGTCCCATACAAGTTCAAGGCCACCAAATCTGCTGCCATGATAGATTGTCAGAGCCTTCTCAAGAAAATCGTCTGCTGTCATCCCTTTAAAATGACGCTCGCGAACGAGCGGTATAACGTGGTCTTCATAAATTGCACCGTTCAAGGCAGGTTCTCCAGGCAACAGACGCTCTAGATATTTGTAGACGAATTTATTCGCCCCACCCCGACCGTTTTCTAGCCGACGGGCAAATATACGAACACATTTTTCTACTATTCGCTGTATACGTTCAATATCAGCATTTTCTTTTAGCGGTTTTTGCAGATCCCAGGTCATCCAATCATCTTGTGTTGCAATCGGTATGTTATGACGCTTGCAGACCCTGATGGTGTGGCCGGTTCCGCCGCCGGTAGGCTTGTCCGGGTTGACGTAAAAGATTCCGAAGGTAGCGGGCGAGAATTTATCGCCATATCCGACAATCTTCAAGGTGTCGCGGAGCAGATAGGCAGCTAGGTTAGCCAGTCTGCGAGATGAATGCCTGTTTTTCATCATCGAGGTATACTCAGGACTTGCAGCCACCGTTTCATCTGCAATCTGGTCAATCCTTGCAGCAGGCAGCTCCTCAAGAGAAAGCGCAGTAGCAGATAATGAGCGAAACTTTTTACGGCTCCCTTTTGTTGGGAGGATATATTGCAGACGCTTTGGGTCCACCGATATTATTCCGCTCGCAAAGGCATCATCAGCCCCTGCTGCGTTTCCGGAACGAAAAAGGGCATTTGGAATCGCAAGCGCCAGTTTTGCAGCAAAAGCAGCAAGAGAGGGGGTGGTTTCTTCCGAAATATTACGCGTGCCTTCGAGCAGGATAATTGGTTGAGCTTGCGCGGTAATGATTGCTATGAATTCGGTCGGTGTCATAAATATAGAATCACTTGGCTTGTATTTAATGTCATTTAATTTGTAGATTTACAGTTCATAAGAAAAGGTTGTTCCAATAGTAAACGATCATGATTCCAGCAAAGACACTTTTCCAAAACTAACCCAGTTCATGATTATTCCCTTCACTGGTTTATCTGGTCTAGCAG
>JADGBM010000212.1 GCA_015231515.1 Desulfobulbaceae bacterium | reverse complement strand
CCAGAAGAGAGACAGCCCTGTTGTTATAGTTTTCAGCCTGTAAATCGGTGAAGTCCAGATCCATATAAGGACAACCGACTTTGAACAAACCTGTATAAATCTCGTTGAGTTCGTGCCTCAGGGATTTGAAGTCCTGATAGCGTTTTTCTACGTCAAAACTGACAATTTTTTTAAGTACGTGTCGGAGCGCTTCAGGTAAAGGATCAGCATTCCGCAGGCCGGAGGTCGGGTCAAGTTTTTCTTCGACCTGATTGTTTTTGTATGGTTTTTTGCCGCAGAGCATCATCCATAAACATATTCCAAAAGAAAATATATCCGTTCGATTGTCGACCTGGTGACTGTGTTTAAACTGTTCTGGTGAAGCGTAACCAGGCGTGCCGCGGAAGCCAATGGTTTGAGCGTCTGAAGCGCCCTTGAGTTTTGCTTTGCTATGTTCTGGGCTCGATTTGGTTTGAATAATTCCAAAGTCAGTAATTTTAATCAGAGCGTTCTTGGTGAGAAGGATGTTCTGAGGCTTGATGTCCCTGTGGATAATGCCTTGGGCGTGTGTAAACTCCATGCCGTGACAGAATTGGATAGCAAGCGATAACACAGTGCGCAGATCTTTGCAGCGGCCAGCGGTAATCCAGTCTTTCAGGTTACCACCATCGACATATTCAATAAATAGATGCGGGACGTTGTCCAGGTTCAGGACATAATAGCAGGTGGCCACATTGGGGTGCATACCCATGCGCACCCAACTGTTGGCCTCGTTAAGGATTCTTTGGGCGCCTTCCTCATCGGCTAAGACAATCGCCTTTGGCGCCTTGATGGCAACAGGGATTTTCCAGCCCAGGTGCTGGGCAATATAGACCTTGCCCATTGCACCGCTAAAGATCTCTTCAACCAGGTATCGATCAAGAATCGTATCGCCAGGCTTCCAGGAGGGCATTACGGGCAACGAGTTACCGACAATTCCCGCCAGTTCTGCTGCATTGGAGCGGAGTTGTGATTTCTTGGCGTCAGGCGTTAGTTTATTGATTAGCTGGGTAAGCATTTATAGTTTATTCAAAGCGTATCTGGGAATCTTTGATCTTGATAATGTCTCCAGTTCGAAGCTGTTGTTCATCGCTTATTTTTACATTGTTTACAAAAGTTCCAGCCCAGGATTTTTGCGGGACAATAAAAAAATTATTGTCGCGTTTAATGATGTAGCACTGGGCTTTACCGACAAACCAGCCGGAAACGATTATGTCGCATGACGAATCCTTACCGATTTTCACACTTGTTGCGCCTGCCAGCTCAAACTCCGTAGGGACTGCGCTTCCTTGAATAACAGTAAGCAGACCACCTTTGGCTTTGGGTTTGAATCTCTTTTTTTGAGGTTGGGGCTGCTTGCTGGTCACGAAGATAGTCTCATCATCCATGTCCATGAGTCCGGCTGAGACAGAGGTGCTGATCTTGAGATCGTCAATGGATTCATCACCAAGATTTGATTGCATGGTGAATTTGCCAAACTCTACAATATCATTTTCTGAAATCGGCTCGTCCGTAGTTATTTTCGTACCATTAACAAAGGTGCCGTTTGTGCTGCCCTGATCTGTGATAAAAAATATGCCGCCGTTAAGCACTAAAGAGAGGTGGTGGCGTGATATTGCAGTGTTATCAATGGCAACGTCACACTCCTTGCCTCGACCGATAGTGATCGTTTGACCTTCGGTGATTGAAAAAGTTTTGATGGTTTTGTCGTGTAGCGAAATTGTCCAGTCAGCCATAGTTAACTCCAAGAAAAAAATCAGTGGTATTGTCTTTAATACGACGGTGGTATTGTCTTTAATACGATGAAAGTTCAATCTGTATTAAAAATAGCATTTTTATTGTGATATAATGAGGTTATCACAATTTTTCTGGTCAATTAAGTAAAAAGTAATGTATTATTTACTATCATGAAAAAAAACTTTGTTTTTGCTCCTGTATTGTTTGTAAATAATTATGTTTATCACTTGACTCTTTTGCTCGGTTAGCTTTAAACAAAGGGCAAGCGGTAAGCAGTTTTTAAGAGTTCTGAAGAATACTTTAATATCCTGGTAAGGCATGATAGAAGAACAAAAAGATCCCGAACGATCAGAACGTATGTCTGAAATTTTTTCTAAACTGAACATGAGTGAACTGCCGGCCATGTCTCACAATGTTCAGGAACTGATCTCTTTGACCTGTAGCAGTCGCTCTGCTGCTTCCGAACTGTCTCGGGTTATTCTCAAAGATTATTCGCTCACTAACAAGGTGCTTCAGGTTGTTAACTCGGCCTATTATTCTATTGGCAGGCCGGTGAACTCCATATCGAGAGCTGTTGCAATCTTGGGGTTTGATGCTGTTCGTGATCTGGCGACTGCTATTGCACTTTTTGAAGAGTTTATTAAGTCTGGTGTTGAAAAAGATAGT
>JADGBM010000211.1 GCA_015231515.1 Desulfobulbaceae bacterium | reverse complement strand
ATAAAAGTATGAAATATTCTTGCTCACATCTCCCTCACCTGTCTTAAATTCAACAGCAAAAACAGGCTGATTATTTTTCAAAACCACGAAATCAATTTCTCTCTTGTTCTTGTCTCTCAAATAGCAAAGCTCCATAGCCTCTCCGCTTGTATCCTCCACAAAATGGCAATACTTCAAGAGATTAGCTGCAACCAGATTTTCGAACCTTGCACCTTCATGCACACAAAGAGACCAGTCCCAGAGGAATAATTTTCTATCCTTCTTCAGGGCGTTTATTTTTTTTGAGCCATACGGTCTGATTCGGAAACAATAATAAATGTTTTCAAAAATCGTGACCCACCGATCCACAGCCTCATGGGAGGCTGAAAGATCCTCACGAAGAGAATTAATGGAGAGAAGAGAGGCCACTTTTTCCTGCAACAACAGAGCAAGGACCTCCAGCTGGCTAATTTCTTTAACCTGCTCCAAAGACACAAGATCTTCCATAATAACACGGGATAGACGCTCTCGCTGCCACCGCTTCCATCCTTTTTCTGATTGGCCAAGAAACGGTTCAGGAAAACCGCCAAAATGCATAAGGGCATCAAGATCATTTTTTGATGGTGCCCGGTTAAGCTCATACAAAGAAAAAGGGTGCAGCCTGTAATAATGATACCGGCCCTGCAAAGAATCCCCGCCTTTACGGTAATAATCCAACCTGGCAGAACCCGTCACAAGAAAAGAAATTTTCGACTTATTTTTATCATAAAACCCCTTAACAAGATTCCGCCATTCTCTATATTTGTGAATCTCATCAAGAACGACAAGAGGAGCATTCACCGGGAGTTTACCCTTTATGAGGTCTTTTTTATCTCCCAGATAGTCCCAGTTCAAATAGGCCGGATCTGTTTCATCTCCACCTAAAATATCTAAGGCAAGAGTCGTTTTGCCAACCTGCCTTGGCCCACCGACAAACACCATCTTTTGCTTTAAATCGTCAATAATGTTGGGGGTCAAATACCTTTCCATATATACACCTGCAAGAAAATAGGACAATTTTCCGGTCAACCCCATTATAGTCGAGATAATTTTCTGGTCAACCCAAATCTCGACCACACCCGTTCAGATGTGTTCCTGTGGATCCGTGGCAAAAACAAAAAAAAGAGGCGGCAACCACATGGTCACCGCCTCTTTCCCTCAAGGTTCCAAGCTTTAAGTCCGGTAAAACAGACCAACACACACTGAGCTAAACCCCGCCAGATTATATATATTTTTTCCGTGTGAGTCTGTGTGTGTTCGTGGCAAAAACAAAAAAAAGAGGCGGCAACCGAGTGGTATCGTAGTTATACGACGACCGGTCACCACCTCTTTTTCTCAAGGTTCCAAGCTTTAAGCCTGGCACAACCGAACCAGGATAATTTTATTCAAATACTATATTCTTCTTTTCTATTTCCATTCAACGACTCGATCATATTCCCGAGAAGGGACACGAAGTTCCTCAAGAATCCAGCCAGAATCAAGTTGATCGAGTTTTCTTGCATCTGTAAATGTTGGGTTTCGCAGAACTCTACCCAACCTACCAAATGAACCACGAAAGGCACACACAAAAGATTAATCTTTGTTTTTGTGTTTTTCGTGGTTCAACTGCGCCAAGAGACATCTTCATTGGTTGGAATCATGAATAGCACCAAATTAACAATTAAAGACTCCCAGCCATGATAGATAGAGATGTCGCTCCTAAAATCCTTCAGTACTCAAAACAGTACCCAGTCGTCACAATTACAGGCCCACGCCAGTCAGGGAAAACAACCTTCCGCAAAATGCTTTTCCCCGATATGAAATATACCAATTTAGAAAGTATCGAAGATCGAAATTTTGCCTCTAGAGACCCAAAAGGTTTTTTAAACCAGTTCCCTGATGGCGCAATCATTGATGAGGCCCAAAGAGTTCCGGATCTCATCTCATATATCCAGGTGGACGTTGACTCTAGTAAAAAAAACGGAAAATTTATTATTACGGGGAGCCAAAATTTCGAATTAATTAATACAATAAGTCAATCCAGTAGTGTCTACTCTATGGAGGAAACGAAACAAGAAGACAGGAACAAATAAACATCGTTAGCTGGCAAGACATCGACACGATCGATGCTTAACAACACCCCAGAAAGCCTCGCTTGATCATCCGCCCTACAGCAAAAAAGAAAAAACTCACCACCAACTCTTTCCGACATATATAACATCGTAAAGTTCGTGTGGGTCAGTGTGATTTCGTGGCAAAAACAAAAAAAGAGGCGGCAACCATAAGGAACCAAAAAGCAACCGCCCATTACTTTCAATATTAATTCACAATTTGACACAACTCACCTTTAGCAACTCAGTTGTTTTTAGTGGCCTAGACCATTAGTACCTCACCCGCAAACGTCGTAAATGGCAATACCCTGGCATTTACTTCCTTCACAAAATAATCCTTAT
>JADGBM010000210.1 GCA_015231515.1 Desulfobulbaceae bacterium | reverse complement strand
GGCCACTCTGAATCCGGTTTGAGTAGTCTTGAACAATTTCAACACCACGGTTGCTTAATGAGCTCTCAATATGATCCCTGATATGATCCGGAAAACCTTTCATAAAGCCGCCCCCTGCAAAAATGGTAATCAGAGGAGGCTTGAGGCGAAACTGTTTTGCGAGTTGCAGAAGGTTGCCGGCAATTTCGGCACCTGAAGGGCCGCCGCCGACAATGGCAATCTTTTGGGGCTTGTGTTTGGATTGCTCAAGAAAGGTGTCACGTGCGGCGATCAGACCGCTGATTGGTTTTACTCTGAACACAGGTATGGAATTATCTGTTGGGTGTTTATCCGGAACATAGCTGCCGACATTGCAGGAGAGAACATCATAAGCAACTTCCTGACCACTTGCCAGGTGAACAGTTTTTGCTGACGGGTCGATACGTGTGGCGGTATCGAGCACAAAAGAGCCGCCATTTTTTTCGACGACTCGGCGCGTGTTAAAGCGAATATCCCGGGATTTATAGGTGCCGCCAAGCAGGCCGGGCCCCATACCGGCATAATAATGGTGATCCGAAGGTCCAATAACTGTTACGGTATGGCCAGCACGAGTTAACGAAGCAAGGCTGGCAAGGGTTGTCATGTGCGCGTGGCCGCCGCCGATGAGGACAAGATGTGACATACGTGTTTTGATTTCGTTGATTTATTTAAAGTTTGAGTATTTTAGACATTGGAAAACCATTTTGCTCTTGAATTTGGATAGTTTTTTATATTACAACAGTCGTGCTTGAGTGCGATGGCAATGCTGTTACTATAACGGTTTTTAATAATGACCACAATTGACTTCAGCGAAATAACATTTTTGATCAGGTGCATCGGTACAAAGGAATATACATGGCTACCAAGAAATTTTATGCTGTTGCAGCAGGTGTTACCCCCGGAATTTATACGAATTGGCCTGAGGCCCAAGCCCAGGTCAAAGGCTTTGCCGGGGCTGTTTTTAAAGGATTTGCGACTAAAGAAGAGGCTGTAAACTGGCTGAAAAATCCGTCGTATTCTGCTGGAACTAAAAAGAAACCGGCCCGTAAAAAGCCTTCAGAATCAGTACCTATGAGAACCCCGAAGGCTGGGGAAATACGAATTTACACAGATGGTGGCAGCATCAATAACCCCGGCCCTGGGGGGTATGGCGCAGTGATTGTTGAGGGTGAAAACTGCCGTGAAATTTCCGGAGGCTTTTCACGTACCACCAATAACCGCATGGAGTTGATGGGTTGTATTGTTGCCTTGCAGGAACTGGAACGGCGAGATCTGTCGATTACCCTGTACTCCGATTCAAAGTATGTGGTCAACGGGATCACCAAGGGCTGGGCAAAAAGCTGGCGTAAAAATGGTTGGATTAAGTCGGATAAAAAGCCAGCTGTGAATCCAGATCTTTGGGGGCAACTGCTTGAATTAACAGAAGAACTATCTATTACATTTCAATGGGTCAAGGGCCATGCCGGAAATCCGTTAAACGAACGATGCGATGAACTGGCTGTGGCCAATGCCAGACGGTCAGGATTGCCGAAAGATCTGGGCTATTCAGGATAGCGTTAATCAAAAATTTCTATATCCCCGTGACCGCATTCAGCACAGCGCAACATGGGATCGGCCTTTTCAAAGGCTACCCGCCATGCTTCTTTTTTAATCTTCTCCTCAACTTCTGCCTGGCATTCTGCGCAGAGCCAGCGATCACCCTTCGGTGTTACCCATAGTTTCATAGTTGATCCGTAATGTTTTGGTGCTATATTGATGAAAAAAATATCCCCTAAATCTACTATAACGTATTACGCAAATCGTCAACCGTGAACACAAAAGCAAATGGTTTTGCGTACAGAATCTTTGATAGCTGAGAAAATATATGGTAGATCTCTCTATTTCTATTTGCCAAAAAATAAACGCCAGATACGCGTCAGGAAACAGTAAAGGGCCATGCCGGAAGAAAATCAGAAAACAGATCTGCGGAATTTAACCTTTGTCGAAATGGAGGTATTTGTTACCGGTCTTGGGCTGCCCAGTGGCCGAGCCAGACAACTGTTTTCCTGGGTAAACCGGCCTGGTGTACAGCATTTCACCCAGATGCTGGACATTAAAAAAGAGGTGCGTGACACGCTCGATAGGCATGCCTATATCAGCTCTGTGCCGGCAGAAGTTATTGAAAAATCCAGTGACGGGACAGTTAAATTTGGTTTTCGGCTTCATGATGGCGCCATGATCGAAAGTGTTCTGATCCCCAGCGAAAACCGATACACCTTGTGCGTTTCCTCTCAGGTTGGCTGTGCCATGGGCTGTCTGTTTTGTCTCACCGCCAAGATGGGTTTTATACGCAATCTGGCGGTCAGTGAAATTGTTGGACAGGTGATGGCGGTTCTAGACTATATGGTGGGCCAGGGCATTGAGCGTGCTACTCCCCGTGAGTTTATCAACAATCTGGTCTTCATGGGAATGGGGGAGCAGCTTGCCAATTATGACTCCTTGA
>JADGBM010000209.1 GCA_015231515.1 Desulfobulbaceae bacterium | reverse complement strand
ACTATATATTTCGGCCCCAATTTCAAAAAAATCACTGAGCCCCCCGAGCTTATAACTAGTCTCTACAGCTCTGTTTTTTCGGGCATAGTTATCTGCCTTCCAGAATTGGTTCGGATCAAATGCCGGCAGATTGGCCATCGCGTAAATCTGGCCGCTTTTGGCATCCATTAAAATGGCTGATCCAGCTTCACCATCAACTTTTTTTAGAAGCAGCTCAAGTTTTGCTTCAAGTAGAATTTGTACGTCGATATCAATTGACAGTATAAGCGAGGAGATTGAGAGGCTGTCTTTTTCGTTTTCTGGAATTGTTTCAAATTGCAGAGAGCTTGAGATAGTTTCTCCGCGGAGAATACTGTCATAGATAAACTCTACGCCGGCTAATCCATTTTCCTTTTCTGCATACCCTAGAACATGAGAGGCATGGCCCTTAAAGGGATAATAGCGCCGACCTTCATTGACCAAATAAACCCCTTCCAAATTGAGAGACCGGACACTTTGTGCTTTTTCTCTGCTGACATTATGCTTGAGCCAGATAAAGCTTCGCTCAGTGCGCAAATCACTCATCAATTCTTCAACTTCCAAATCCAATAGATCAGCAAGTGTAACAATTGTCACATGTCTATCTCGAAGCTCAAGGGGTCTTATATAAATTGACGTAACCTCAATACTTTGGGCCAAAACCTCCATATTCCTGTCGTGTATGGATTTTCTGGCGTTAAGAAGCTCTTCAGCCTGGCCATTATTTTTGCCGCCCGGAACTACCTTTGTAGCAGGTTCATCTATACTGATACTGTTGCCTTCCCCTCCCGCCCTATCTTGTTCACCTTCAAAAAAACCGCCCTTATAGAGATAAACCAACAAACCAACCAGGACTAAACATACGACAATGCCAACCCGCGGCTTCTTTTTGCTTTTACTTTTATACTTGCCGTATTTCATTGGCCTGCTCGTTTGCATGGCCGGTGAACAATCATAACTGTCTTACCTGTTTCCCCTTAGGTGAGTGAAGACCCATCCCAGCGGCTGCCAGAACAATTTTATCCTTCTCTAAAAGCATATTGCGCTGCGCATATAGTCTCTGTTGATCGATTATTAATTCCAGTTTTACGGTCTGTTTTAAGGCAAGTTCTTTTAAGCCTGATTTAATAAGCAATCCAAAAACCAGACAAGAAATCACCCCAATTACCAGAACTGTAGTCAAAACTGCGCCAGCGACCTTCCGAAAAGTTGTATTCCGACGAAAAGAAACCGTTCTAACATCTATCGTCTGTTTACCCTCAAATATGCTTGAAAAATCCTGAATCATGCTGTCCCCACTTTACATGCGGCCCGGAGTTTAGCGCTCCGTGCACGCGGATTGTTAACCAGTTCTTGTGTTGAAGGAGTCACTGGTTTCTTAGTAACGACTCTTAAAGAACTGCTGGCCTGGAAGGCTCGCTTCACCATTCTGTCTTCAAGAGAGTGGAATGAAATAACGCATAATTTTGCTTCATTTTTCAACATTTCCGGTGCACTTTTTAAAATTGATTCAAGGTTGTCTAGCTCTGCATTAACAGCAATCCTGAGGGCCTGGAACACCTTGGTTGCAACATGTATTTTTTGGGGCCAGTACTTGCGGGGAATAGCTGCTTCAACTATGGCGACCAACTGATCGGTTGTTTCAATTTTTGTTTCCCGGCGACGCTCTACAATAAATTCCGTAATCCGCCTGGCCTGACGCTCTTCACCAAAATAAAAGAAAATGTCAGCCAGCTCATCGGCCGAGGCTTTATTAATCAGGTCTGCCGCAGTGCTCCCGCGCTCTGCATCCATGCGCATGTCAAGTGCCTGACTTCCTTGAAAACTAAATCCTCTTGAGCTCTTATCTAACTGGTATGATGATAAGCCTAAATCAAGCAGAATACCGTCAACGCTATCAAATCCTAACTCCACCAGCTTTGCTGGTATTGTGGTGAAATTGTCCGAAACAAAAACAATTCGATCTTTAAATTTGGCTAACCGTTGTCTGGCAAATTCCATTGCCTCTCTGTCCCAATCAAAACCAATCACTCGCCCACCGGGGGAACTTAAATCCAGAATTTTCTCGGTATGACCGCCCATTCCGAGGTTACCATCGACGTAAACCCCGCCATCTTCGGGATCAAGCAAATTCATAGCCTCATTGAGAAGTACAGATTGATGCATATTTACCTTTCATTTTTTGTAACCATTTTTATAGCAGGCCAGTACTTAGCAGGCTCACTTCAAACTTATTAAAATCTTCAGGTGTCGGCTTACTGTCGACCTCCCAACTTTTCTTATCGAGTATTTCAAAATAGGTCATAACACCGCTTACGACGACATCCTTCTCAACACCGCACTCCTCTCTGAGCTTTGGCGGCAGAAGAATCCTGCCCTGTTTATCAAGACTACACTCGACAACCCCACCGATCATGTAACGGATCATTTTTTTCATGTCCGGTTGCTCCCGAAGACTTGCCAGAAGGGTCATTTCCATCTTTTCCCATTGTGGTAGCGGGTACGCCTTCAAGCATTTCATCCATGGAGTTACCATGAGGCGATCATCGTACTGCTTGCGCAAAACATCCCTGAACCTGGCGGGAATACTAAGCCGCCCCTTGCCATCGAGCGAA
>JADGBM010000208.1 GCA_015231515.1 Desulfobulbaceae bacterium | reverse complement strand
GCTTGACATTGATGACTTTAAATCTTTCAACGACAATTATGGTCACCGGGTTGGCGACCAGGCACTTATCGCTGTTGCGAAAATCATAAGCAGATGCGTCGCTGAGTACTGCAAGGGCACGCCGGCAGAGCTTTATGCAACCCGTTTTGGCGGCGAAGAGTTTGCACTGATTCTTCCAAACATTGCCGAACCAGAGGCCGCATCTCTTGCTGAAACCATTCGTAGCAACATCAAGGAGTACAACTTCCTTATTCGCGATGATAAGGGTGAAATCATACAAAAAGGTATCTCCCTCTCCGCTAGTTTTGGGGTAGCGCAACATTTCTCAAACCACACCTCAAAAGATGACACTGAAACTTTAATCAATAATGCCGACAAGGCCATGTACAGCGCTAAAAATAACGGAAAAAACCAAGTTGTTCAATTCGGGGCAATTAGCTGACCAGACTCCACACCCAATAGTACATTTTGCCAGTGGAAAGGCTCAGGCTTGAGTCTTTCCACTGGCGATACCTCGCAATACCTCTCTTCAGTTTACGTTCTTTTTTAAATCATTCCACAATCATTCATTTATTTAACGATAAAGATCAGGTACATATGAATGAGACTCAGGTACGCTGCAGTAGAACTGTTACGATAGTTGTTTTACGTACTCAATCTTTCAGACATAAGACACTTGCCACTTTACTATGGAATGGATTCAAGCCTTTCGAAACACTGATGCTGCTCTGACGCTTGCCAAAAAACTGCATTCCCTTAATCTTCACCCAATACGCCTGATGGAAGTCTGCGGCACTCACACCATGGCTATTGCCCAGAACGGTATTCGCGAACTGATGCCCCCGGCGATAACCCTCACATCAGGTCCGGGCTGCCCAGTATGTGTCACTGCTGTCCAGGAGATCGACACTTTTGTTGCCGCCAGTCGTATTGACAACACAATAATTACTACCTTCGGCGATCTTATTAAAGTACCTGGCAGCACATCATCATTGATTAAAGAGATGGGGACTAAGGCGGTAGTCAAAATTGTCTATTCCGCCCTTGATGCACTGGATATTGCCCGGAAAAATCCAGACAAAGAGATCATTTTTCTCGGGGTTGGCTTTGAAACAACCACACCCACGATTGCCGCGGCAATACTGCAGGCTGCAGCTTCCAACATTGATAATTTTTCGGTAATTTCTGCACATAAACTGATGCCGCCAGCCCTGCAGGCATTAGCTTCTGACCCTGAAGTACATATTAACGGGCTATTATGCCCAGGGCATGTCTCAATAATGATTGGGGCCGCAGCCTACCTGCCTTTTGTCAAAAAGTACAACATACCTTGCGTAATCGCTGGCTTTGAGGCTGTAGATATTTTACACGGTATTGTGATGCTTGCCCAACAATGCATAAACAATGAGCCAGCTAAAGTTGAAATTTCCTACCAGCGGGCCGTATATGAAAAAGGTAACAGTAAGGCTATGGCTATCATGTACCAGGTTTTCGAACCGTGCTCAGCTGAATGGCGAGGAATCGGCACCATCGACGACAGCGGCCTGAAAATCAGGTCAGAATTTGAAAAATTTGATTCAGTGAAAAAGTTTAATCTCCCTCAGGTAAAAGGTAAAGACACACCTGGCTGTCAGTGTGGTAAGGTTCTCAAGGGAATTTTTATGCCTCCGGACTGTAAGCTTTTCAAAAAAGCATGCCGACCAGATCACCCAGTTGGCCCCTGCATGGTCTCTTCTGAAGGCTCTTGCGCCGCCTACTATCGATACCACAAGTAAACTTTTCCCTGACTATATCAGCACAGTAAATGAATCATTATGAAAAAAATCACTTTAGATCACGGTAGTGGTGGCCTTGTTTCTCACGAACTTATCGAGAAAATGTTTCTCCCTATTTTCAACACTGCCGATCGGCATAGCCTCGAAGATAGTGCCCTCATCACCTTGGGAACTGAACGCCTGGCCTTCTCTACAGATTCTTTTGTTGTGGACCCTATTTTCTTCCCAGGAGGCACCATCGGCGATCTGGCGGTTAACGGTACGGTCAATGACCTGGCGATGCGGGGAGCCATCCCGTTGTACCTCTCGGTAGGGCTTATTCTAGAAGAAGGCCTGCCCATGGCCGACCTTGAAAGAATTATTCGCGCCATGAAAGACAGTGCCGATACAGCAGGGGTTCAGATTGTTACTGGTGATACTAAAGTGGTTCCTGTCGGCAAAGCCGATAAGATTTTCATCAACACTACCGGCATCGGACACATGCAAACAGAGCTTGATATCTCGGGAACGAACGCTCAACCCGGAGACCACATCATTCTCAGTGGAACTATGGCCGACCATGGTGTTACGATTTTATGCCAACAGGAAGGTCTAAAAATATCGGGTGGTTTTAAGAGCGACTCAGCGGCACTCAATCATATCATTGCCAAACTCGTTAGCCTTGAAGCAACAAATATTCACACTTTGCGTGATCCAACCCGAGGTGGGGTCGCCACTACCTTAAATGAAATTGCCCAGTCGTCACAGGTTGGAATCATTCTGGAAGAAAAGTTTCTGCCTGTTCGAGATGATGTTCGGGGGGCCTGCGAACTTTTAGGGTTAGACCCACTCTATCTTGCCACTTTACTATGGAATGGATTCAAGCCTTTCGAAACAC
>JADGBM010000207.1 GCA_015231515.1 Desulfobulbaceae bacterium | reverse complement strand
GATTCATTGATCTCCGACTATTCAAACCATTTTTGATGACTTGACCGCTATGCCTCTGATGCTTTCAATTCGTAAAACTGAATCAAATTGCGACCGGACTCTTTGGCTTTATACATCGCCATATCAGCCCACTTCATGATGTCCTCTTGACTTCTTTCCAGGTAAGGGAAAACAACAATACCAATACTGGCGGTACAATGATATTCAATGGCTGTTTTCTCTTTTTTTGGTTGCGTCACTTTCAGTACATAGGGACAACTCAGGGCAACACGGATTTTTTCAGCAATAATCCTGGCTTGTTTTGTGGCTTCGGGTTTGTCTTTATCCAGCTCAGTCAATAACACCACAAACTCATCGCCGCCGAAACGTGCTACGGTGTCTGCCATCCGTACGCAACTGCCAATGCGGTTTGCCACCTCGATCAACAGCAAATCACCGATGTGATGCCCGTGCTTATCATTTAAGGTTTTGAAGTTATCCAAATCCAGGAACATTAATGCGTTGTAACGACCACTTCGCTTGCTGAAGGTCATATTTTGGTCTAATCGCTCGTTTAATAGATGACGATTGGGCAACCGTGTCAATGAGTCATGCAAAGCCAGCTTGATAATTTGTTTTTCTGCTTGCTTCATCTCTGTGATGTCGCGTGCTGCGGCAAACACACCCTGCAGCCTTCTGTCCCGATCATAGAAAGTGGTCGCATTGTAGGACACCATTGTTTCCCTGCCGTCCCTGTCACGTGCCGTGAGTTCGTAGTTGGAGACCTTCTTTTTTCTAAGCACCAGTTTGATGGCCGCCTCGGCCCGTGCAGGATCGGTGAAGTAATTCTTGAACGGAGCACCGATCAACTCGTCACGCGTGCAACCGGTGAGTGCCTCCATCTGTTTGTTGATGTCAGTGATGATTCCGTCTGGGTCAGTGGTCATAATAGCGTCGATGTTGGATTCGATCAGAGAACGGGTGTAAAACTGCTGATCGCGCAGGCTCTGTGCGAGCTTCTTCTGCTCGACCTCAATCTGCTTGCGAGCGGTGTTGTCGGTGCCGATCAGCAAATAGCCGATAATGGTCTGTTTTGCATCACGCAAGGCAGTAACCGACACCACCGCCGGGAAGCAACTGCCATCTTTACGGATATAAGTCAGCTCGTAGATGTCCTCAATGCCGCGCGAAGCCTTGAACACCAAGGCATCAAAGCCCGGCTGGATTGGCGTTTCGAGCTCTTCGCTCAACTCTCTGGCTCGCTCGATCATCTCTTGCGAATCAGAGATGTCAGCCGGCGTGCTCTTATTCATTACCTCTGCGGCCATATATCCCAGCATTCGTTCCGCACCAACATTGAAGATCTGAATCACTCCCTTGGCGTCTGTGGCAATAGTCGAAAAATTGCCGCTATTGAAAATCGCATTCTGCAATGCCCTATCCTTGAGCAAAGCCTCTTCGGCCAGCTTGCGAGCGGTGTTGTCAGTGCCGATCAGCAGATAGCCGATAATGGCGTTTTGATCGTCACGTAGAGCAGTGACCGAGACGACCGCCGAGAAGCGGCTGCCATCTTTACGGATATAGGTCAGCTCGTAGATGTCCTCGATACCACGCGAGGCCTTGAACACCAAGGCCTCAAAGCCGGGCTGGATTGGCATTTCGAATTTTTCGCTCAACTCCTTGGCACGGACAATCAGCTCCTGGGGATCGGAGATGTCGGCCGGCGTGATCTTGTTCATCACTTCGTCTGCCAAATAGCCCAACATTCGTTCTGCACCGACGTTGAAGATCTGAATGACACCCTTGGCATCAGTGGCGATACTCAAGAAGTTAGCACTATTAAAAATCGCCGTCTGCAAAGCCTCCGCTTTAAGCAAGGATTCCTGACCTCGTACCTTGGCGATACCATTCACAGGGCTGTCGTCTGAGTTCAGAATAGTGGAAGTATCATTTTTTTTAGACATACTTAACCTCAGGGCTACCGCCATAAAGCGGGATAATTTATTGGCTACAAAGGCAAATAGTTTCTCATCAATATGACTGGAGAAACTTGTAAAACATGATGTAAGAAATTTTTGTTTTATTAGACAGTCTCTACCCATCAGGGTAGAGGTAGTTCACTGTTATCTACGATTGTTGAGATACAGCTCCCGTTCTTTTTGGTTTAATCTCTCGTTCTTGTTATTGAGTTCCTGTTCTTTCTGGTTTAATCTCTCGTTCTTGTTATTACGCTCCTGTTCGTGCGTCCTATTGTAGTTACTGTCCTGTTTGTCCTTCAAACTCTCTTTTCGATTATCCCTGTTCCGCTCATATTCTCTATTTCGTGGTTCAGGATCCCGGACACCCCAATTGTGTTGCTTCTCCCAATACCTGCTCTTTTCCCATTGATTCCAGTTCTGTTGAACATCACTGTGAATGCTAAAAGCAATGTTCCTGAAAGGAATTTTTTCATTTTGTTTTCTCCCGTCAATACGTTGTTAAATTCCAATCGGATCTTATGATTGAGTTAGCAATCAGTACGCAATTAGTACGCAAATGAGCAATGAGCATATGGAATTAATTATGCTCGTTCTCATTTTGTCTTACTCTTTAATGTTTTTTTTAATCACAATACCGTTTTTGACATATTTCACTCCTCTCACCGAGTTTGCTATTTCAGTAGCTCTGCCAGAGGTCTGAGCTGAATCCACGAAGCCGCTCAACTGCACGAACCCCTTGAAAGATTCGACTTTGATCTGAAA
>JADGBM010000206.1:1761-2733 GCA_015231515.1 Desulfobulbaceae bacterium | reverse complement strand
TATTAAACAGGGGCTTGTTATCAATCGAGGAAGATTCAACACGAGGAACAATGCAGTTCTTTTAGATAATGACAATATCAACAACCAGTTGTCAGGCTTTTATGACCTACAACTTTTTGCTCCTGGTCCTTTTACTTTAGCCCTGGAGCGGGAAAATAGTATTAATACAAGCGCTGTTCAAGGGTATAAACGTGTGAGTGTTACCGTTAACGGTGACCCAAGGGCTTTAGGGACTCCTGAATTTAATGACCCTCTCAACAAGAGTGAAACTGCCTTTAATAAAGCAGACATGGAAAACAGCAACAGGACTAATAGTTTTGTGCCGCTGATAGTTCTTGAAGGGTACAGTGTCGACCCTGTTCAGTATAACGAAAATAGTTTGAAAGAAGATGAGGATGAAGAGATTGAAGATGAGGAAGAGCTGGAGCTGTTAACATCTATGCAAATAGTTCAATAAATTTCGTTCAAGGAAGAACAAATGAAAAAACAATACTCGTGTCTATTGGCGTTCTTAGTTTGTCCATCTTTTCTTTGCAGTTCTGAACAGGTTTTCGCAGCGAATCCAACGACGTATGAACCTGGCGCAGTGCAGCAGCGAGCACTGGAGACAATGGATTATTACCGCTTACAGAAAAAAGTGAAAGAAACAAAAGATGAAAAGGCTGATCAGCAACTGATTGAAAAGCCTGAGGAGCCAAAGGCGGCAGAACCTGAAAAAGTTGAACGGAAAATCTCAGTCAGTACCTTTGATATTGGGCCTTCGGAGATTCTAACTGCCGAGGAACTCCAGGATATAACCAAAGATTATGAGGGGCGTGAAATTGCCATTGACGATCTCTTTGAGGCGGTCGAGAGGATTAATGAACTGTATCGAACTAAAAACCGCTATCTTGCCAAAGCTATCCTGCCGGTGCAGGAAGTTAAGGGGGGTACCGTTGCGATCAAGCTTATTGAGGGGCGTATCGGAGATAT
>JADGBM010000206.1:0-1713 GCA_015231515.1 Desulfobulbaceae bacterium | reverse complement strand
TACACCAAGGGCGATTTTATCTCTAAACGGATTGATGTGGCGAGCGATGATTTAATTGACCTTAAAGTTCTTGAAAGTGAAATTGTTCAATTTAACAGAATTTGGGACGTGCAGATTCGGGCGGAGCTGAAGCCAGGGCAAAAAGTTGGGACCTCTGACTATAATTTGATTGCTGACGAGCCGGCTCAATACGAATTGATAGCCTTTGCTGATAACGCGGGAAGCAAAGTGACCGGCAGAGAACGACTTGGTGCTTTTTTTAAAGATGCCAGCCTTTTTGGGTATCGGGATCAGCTTACCATTGGAGCTGTTGTTGCTGACGGAACGGAGTCTGGTTCTTTTATGTATAGTGTTCCTATCTCTACCAAAGGTGCCCGGTTTGATGGGTCATACAACTTTAACCAGATAGAGGTGAAGTCTGGGCCGTTTGAGCCCCTTCAAATTACCGGTGATTCGTCCGATGTAGGTGGCCGTTTGAGCCATCCACTTCTGGTTGACTCCAGGAAGAAACTCTCTGTTTTTGCTGAATATCATCGCAAAAAGTCAACAACTGAATATGCTGGAATAATTAACGGTGAAGTGATCAGCAGGGATACCGGCATGGGTGTTGATTACGAGTATTCCACGGACAATGGTTTCTGGAAGACCAGGCATACGTTCACCCATGGGCGGGACAACGACCAGGATGATCTGCAGTTTTTAAAGTATAACGGGGATCTTGTCTGGATGCACCGGGTCAACGAAAAGATGACCTCAGTTGTAAAAGCCAGTGGTCAGTTGGCTGACTCAGAGCTTTTACCGGCCTTTGATCAGTTTCAGTTAGGCGGCACGTCATCGGTCAGGGGCTACACGGAAGGTGCTTTGAGTGGTGATCAGGGCTACTACGTCAGCGCTGAAATTAACGTCCCTTTGAAATTCTCTGGGGAGGCGGCCAACTTTCTGAATAATCAAATAAGTGGCTTTGGCTTTGTCGATCATGGTGGGGCCTTTCCCTTTAAGGCCGGTGGTGCTTCAATCAATCATGACGATTTTTTAACAAGTGTGGGGTGTGGTCTGGACTTTTCCTTTTCAAAGTGGCTTTCCGGGCGTCTCCATTTTGCTGTTCCGCTCGGTGAACGCGAGCCTGATCAAGCCGATGTCAGGGTGCATTTTTACCTGCAATCAAATATTTTCTAACCCACCCATTGGTTGGCTTTTAATCAATGGGCATCAAATTACCCTTTTTGTGTTGGGATTCTTTGGGTTTTCAAACATCTTTCATGAAACTCTTTGTAGATGCACTAAAAATACTGATAATCGCTCTATTTATTCTTTGTATAGCCTCACCCTCGTCATCTTCTGGAGGAGAGGATGTGTTGCGCCTTCTGGTGTGGGGTGGCTATGCGCCTCGGGGATTTGTTGAACAGTTTGAGCAGAGCATACAGGAAAAATATGATAGGAAGGTGAAATTCAAGGTTTCCTTTGTTGAAAAATCGGATGATTTTTACGACGCTGTCAGAGAGAAAGGTGCCGATCTGATCACAATCAGCCACAATCTGTTTAAAGATGAACGTTTTAACTTTATTTCCAAGAATCTTTTACTTCCACTTGATATTT
Source organism: Desulfobulbaceae bacterium (assembly GCA_015231515.1). Classification (NCBI taxonomy): domain Bacteria; kingdom Pseudomonadati; phylum Thermodesulfobacteriota; class Desulfobulbia; order Desulfobulbales; family Desulfobulbaceae; species Desulfobulbaceae bacterium. The sequence goes on along the minus strand of JADGBM010000206.1, from coordinate 117 downwards.
TCATACTGTTACTCCACCGCAGGCCTCTTTTGAAATCGACAAAGTGTCTCATTTCACAAAAACCCTTTATTTCTTATTAGTTTTTCCATCTAAAACCTGCCGAACAATCATGGCAAG
>JADGBM010000205.1 GCA_015231515.1 Desulfobulbaceae bacterium | reverse complement strand
TGAAAATTATTATAACTGGCGCTAACGGCCAACTTGGATGGGAACTACAGCGAACTAGGCCTGAGGGTATTGTTGCTGTTGCGCTGAACTCGTCTGAGCTGGATATTACTAATTGGGAGAAAGTGCTGGAAACGGTACGTACACTTTCTCCGCAGGTAATTATCAATGCAGCGGCTTACACCGCAGTGGACAAAGCTGAGGAAGAAGTAGATAAAGCCTTTGCAGTCAATGCTGATGGTGCGGCAAACCTTGCGGAGGCAGCAAAAGAGGTTGGTGCCCGCTTTGTTCATATCTCCACCGATTTTGTTTTTGATGGACTGAAATCATCGCCATACTTGGTTTCCGATCCTACCAATCCAGCCGGTGTGTACGGGAAAAGTAAACTGGCCGGTGAACAAAAGATTGTCGAGATAAACGGTTTAGAAAATTGTGCTATTCTAAGAACAGCCTGGGTCTACTCTGCCCATGGTAATAATTTTGTGAAAACAATGCTGCGGTTGATGGCAGAGCGCGATTCACTTGGCATTGTGGCAGACCAAACTGGTACACCTACCTGGGCAAATGGTCTTGCCAAAGCGGTGTGGAAATTAGCCCAAATAAATCAGGATGGAATGTTTCACTGGACTGATGCCGGGGTGGCCTCTTGGTATGATTTTGCGGTTGCAATTCAGGAAGAAGCTTTGGCTTTAGGCAAGAGTTTCCATGCCGACACAAGAAAAAAATCCCCCTCAATCCCCCTTTGTAAAGGGGGATTGAGGGGGATTTCTGAATGTATAATTAACCCAATTGGCACTGCCGATTACCCACTGCCGGCAAAAAGACCTCCCTTTAGTGTTTTGGATAAAAGCGAGACCTGGGCGAAGTTAGGTTTTTCCGGCCAGCATTGGCGGAAAGCATTACGAGAGATGTTGAAGGAACTCTAGTTCTTGTGTGGTTTTAGACGTATCAGGATATTTGATATAGAGAGTGCGGCAATCCTGAAAGAGTAGGCCCCTTGGGTAAAATATCTGGACTGCCGCGTCGCTGCGCTCCTCGCAGTGACGGAAATAAATCTCGTCATCCCGGCATGTTTTAAGCCGGGATCCAGAAAGTTTCATGTTTTGCTGGATCCCCGATAACAGCATTCGGGGATGACGGCTTCACAATCATACTCGTTAAGTTAATGACATTGAGTAATATCTATAAACTTTTGGATCAAGTCTTGGAGACGGGTGAGCCTTTGGAAATTGAAAGAAAGGGCCAGACATTAAAGATTGTGCCGCCCACATCACCGCATAAATTGGACAGACTGCCCTCGAATAGAGGGTATCTTGGCTGTGATCCAGAAGAAATTGTGCATCTCGATTGGACTGGAGACTGGAATCCTTGAGCTCTCTAGAAAGTATCCGTAGTGTCCGGTTAGTTAATTGCAGTAACTATTTTCTTAACTAAAGGTTCTATTTATGAATAAACTTCTTGTTACCGGTGGCGCCGGGTTTATTGGCGCCAATTTTGTACATTACTGGCTTGGAAACTATCCTGAGGATTCGGTTGTTGTGCTGGATGCTCTGACTTATGCTGGGAACCTTGCCAGTCTTGAATTTGCTCAGAAGAACAAACAATTTCGATTTGTGCATGGCAATATACTTGATCATGAACTTGTTGGGAAATTGTTGAGCACTGAAAAGATCGATACCATTGTCCATTTTGCGGCTGAGTCTCATGTTGATCGATCAATTCATGGTCCGGATGCTTTTATTGAGACCAATGTTCTAGGCACACACAGCATGCTCAAAGCGGCCAAGGCTGTTTGGCTTGATCAGGGTTCCGGTGTGCCGCATCGCTTCCATCATGTTTCAACCGATGAAGTCTATGGTTCATTGGCGGCAGACGATCCGCCTTTTACAGAAACAACTCCCTATGCACCAAATTCGCCATATTCAGCCAGTAAAGCCTCGTCGGATCATCTGGTTCGCTCATACCACCACACCTATGGACTGCAAGTCACAACCAGTAATTGCTCCAATAATTACGGGCCATACCAGTTTCCTGAAAAACTGATTCCATTGGTTGTCTTGAACATTCTCGGAGGCAAATCCCTGCCGATTTATGGAGATGGGTTAAATATTCGTGACTGGTTGTATGTTGAAGATCATTGCGTCGGGATTGATCTTGTCTTGAAGAAGGGAAAAGTCGATGGCGTATATAATATTGGTGGCAATAATGAATGGACCAATATCGATATCGTCAAACTTGTCTGTAGTTTGGTTGATGCTGCCTTTAAAAATGATGACAAACTTGCTGGAAGGTTTCCTGATGCACCTCAGTGCAAAGGGCTTGAAGCTCAATCACTTATAACCTATGTTAAAGATCGGTTAGGGCATGATAGGCGCTATGCTATTGATCCATCCAAATGCAACAAAGAACTAGGCTATAAACCAAAGGAGTCATTTGAAACAGGCATCAAGAAAACCATTGACTGGATTCTCGCTAACGAAGAATGGTGGCGAGCAGTTATTGATGGAAGTTATAAAGATTGGATAACTAAGCAGTATCAATAAATCGGTATAAAGTGTCCTTGGCGATGTGGATCAACAATAATTATGTGATTCACATGTGCTTGTTTGTTTGGCTCGAAAAGATGACAATTTATCACTATTGTCACAAAACTAAGTTGGATTATGTAAGCAATCGAGTATGTCTTCTTGAGAATCGTGGTATTCTGTCCCTGATTGTTTCTTTTACATTCATAGCTTGGGGTGGTCATTTTTCGGTCAGCACAAGTGGTCAATTTTCGGTTGTCATTTCTAAAAAGCTTG
>JADGBM010000204.1 GCA_015231515.1 Desulfobulbaceae bacterium | reverse complement strand
ACCTAACAGAACTAAAACAATCAGCCACAAAAAATTGCGTCCTTTTTTGGCCATGGACAATTTATCACGTTGATCTATACTCATCAGACACTCCTGATCCGGCAAGCCGGAAGTTTTTAAGCTACACAGCGGCAGAGCTGTACATACAATTATTAGGCGATTTCTGACAATCGAGGTTCGATTGAGCAAGTATCCCCTAGGCAAATATTGAAAAAAATTTATCAGAATATTAACATGTTATAAAAAAAAGTGGAAAAAAAATTAGATTTTACTCTCTTGACATCACCGTCAACTCCCCCTATAGAACGACATGGAAAAATTTCACGTTATCATCGTAGGGGCCGGACCAGCAGGTTTATGTTGCGCAAAACATCTCGCCCAAAACGGAGTAAAAGTCCTTGTCCTTGAGAAAAACTCCACAGTTGGCCCGAAGGTTTGCGCCGGAGGAATCCCTTTTCAAGCCCAGAAGGAACTCGCAATCCCGGAGCACCTTGTCCAAAGATCCTTTCCCTTGCAAAGGGTACAGACACCATGGCAAAAAGCAACTATCGCCTCCACTGAACCGATTATTATCACCGTAGATCGTTATGAGTTTGGCCAATGGATGTTGGCCGAGGCCCTTCAGGCAGGCGCAACAGTCAAGACGAACTCACCAGTCAAGGCAATTACCGGCAAAACCGTTCAAACAAAAGAGACGACCTATCACTTCAACTTTTTAGTGGGGGCAGATGGCAGCAGCTCCATTGTCAGACGCTATCTCAAGATACCAACCCAAAAGACTGGTGTTGGCATCAATTATCAGATCCCCACAATACATTCTGACATGGAGTGGCATCTCGATCCATCTTGTTTCCGAAGCGGTTACGCCTGGGCTTTTCCTCACCGGGAAACTACCTCTGTGGGGGCCTATGCTGAACGAAATAACCTCTCACCCCGCCACCTGAAAAACAACTTTTTGCACTGGGCTCAGGCCAACTACTTCGATCTGCAAAACACAACGCCCCAGGCTGCACTCATTAATTTTGACTATCAGGGCTGGAAGTTCAACAATATCTTTTTGGCCGGTGATGCAGCAGGCCTTGCTTCAGGGTTCACCGGCGAAGGAATTTATCCAGCCATTTTATCCGGCGAAACCATTGCCAAAACCATAATAGATGCGCAGTATAAGCCGATACGATTGGCAGATATATTGCGCCGACACAAAAGTCATCAACAGATACAAAACTTCTTTTGTGGCAGTAAAGTCATTTGCCAAATCTCACTGGAAATGCTAGTCTTGTCCTTGCGATTTAAACTCTTGCCGTTTAGGCTTCTTGAGTTGTATTAACTACTGCCTTCGACAGAATCAAATAACAACTTTGTTCCACATAGATTGGAGATGACCAATGCAATACGATAAAAACAAAACCAAGATCTACAATATTATTTTTGTTGTTATCTGCGGTGGCTTGCTGCTTTTTCTGCTTAACGCACCCGATGAAACCACAAAAAGGCTGCCAACTGATGATATCCATAATAAATATCAGGCCATGGATAAAAAAGAAGCCGAAACCTTCTGTGAGACCTGTCACAACCCAAAAGGTGAGGTACCGCTGCCAGCAAACCATCCCCCCAAATACCGCTGCCTCTTCTGCCACAAAAAGGCTGCCCAGTAGCTCTGTGGAGCAACCGAGTACAGGGATGAAAAAAACCAGGCAATCTGCCTCACCACCTATAGACAGATACACCTCCAACCCTGGACAATGGCATGCGTAACCTGTCGCTTGAGAACCTTGACCAAACAAACCTGTTTGGTCTCCACCTAGCCGAACTGGCCCGCCCTGGTGATATCTACACACTCACTGGCACACTCGGGGCCGGGAAGACGACCCTTACCCAATTTATTGGCCGTGGACTCGGTGTACCTGAGAACTGTTACATTACCAGCCCCACATTCAGCCTGATACACGAGTACCAAGGTCGTATTCCGTTATTTCATATGGATCTGTATCGACTTGCCAGTGAAGAAATCTTTGAGCTTGGCTTTGAGGAGTATCTCTACGGTGAAGGCCTGACAATCATTGAGTGGCCCGATCGTTTGGGAGAGTTAATGCCTGAGGATCGTTTGGAAATTGTCCTCGATTTTGCGTCAGAAACTGCCAGAACAGCAAGGCTCACGCCCCATGGTTCATTTACCAAACGGCAACTGGCCCACCTGTAACACAGTTGATTCGCTTACCCTTTTATTTTTGGCTATCCGGAACAAATAAATAGCAACTTTTCTGTACGAAAATGTGAGGATTTTTCTTCGCGTCATTCCCGCATGTCGTTGGCGGGAATCCACGGCGGAGAGGCCGCAAGTGCAATGGACTCCTGCCAAGAGCATGCAGGAGTGACGATAGAGGCTGAAATTCGGCAGTATATTTTTTATCAAAAATCGGCGATTGTCCTCCTCATCACCCATAACGTTTCAATTTATTCACGCAGTTTTTTGGTGTCGAATTGAGTGTTTTGTTCTTTATGGTTCAATTTTCCTCGTCTTTTCTTCAGAGGAAGGGGCGTTTGGAGTAGCCGGTTCATCAGCCCAGTATCCTTGCCGATTGTAATGTCGATGCAGTTCGATCTCATAAGCCCTGTTAAGCAGGGACTCATCCGTGTATTCCAGGGCCTGCTTGATGGTGTCACGGGGAAGTTTGACGAAGACTTTCGACTCGGCCCAACTGACGCACTCGATCCATGACGGTGCAATCAGAACCTTTTTCCCCGACCACCAGTTTTTCGTATCGATGATCAGATAGCGAATCGCCCACGTCTCGTCATCAAT
>JADGBM010000203.1 GCA_015231515.1 Desulfobulbaceae bacterium | reverse complement strand
GTTTTGAGCATGTGCTTTCAAAGGATTTTAAGTCTGTTTCAAAAACTTTTTAATCATGATTTCAATCGCCTGATTTCAATCTGATTTTTGAATAAAAACAAAAATATTGACCTATCGGTCAGAACTAACTAATTTAGCGGGTCAGTGCCTCTTCACGCATCATCGGCTATGAGCCGATCAGGTATACAGTTCAGGCCTTCTCTTTTCAGATTAAAACACATGACCAATTCAGCTGGGTTAGGAACGAAATACAATGGTGACAATTGCAACTCTAGGACCTGTCGAATCTCAATCATGGCAAGCGGTTAAGCAATACCAACCTAAAGCAGATATCCAACTATACAATCGCATATCAGAGGCCCTTGCCGCTTTTGAAGAAGGCCGCGCTGACCTTGCTATCATTCCCATTTATAACACACGGGAAGGCGAGGTCAAAGATGTCCACGTCCTGGAGGGATTAAAAAAAGGACTGTGGGTCGACAATATTGTTATGCCGATCCAGCTTTCACTTGGCTCTATTGATGCTGACACAGAACTGACTGTTCTTTCCGGTTCCTCTGCCATAATTAAACAGTGCGAAGAGTTTATTTCTGCGAACTATCCGGATGCATCAATAACAGTCGTCCATGATCTCACAAACACAATGGCTGAAATCAAAAACAATGGCCTTAAACACCATGGAATTATTGAAACAGAGCGAATTTTAAAATCCAATAATTTCAGCATTCGCCAAAGAGAAGTTGCCCCCCACAACCGCACCCGTTTTGCGGTTATCGGCCCCGCCATCAACAGATCCTCCGGCTATGATGCAACGGCCCTGGTTACGGTTCCCTTAACGGACAGAGTAGGTATTCTCTATGATATTCTCGGTGAGTTTTCGCAACGCGCCATCAATCTACTGGATCTGCACACTGAAAATGACATAAAAACCCAAAAACTTAAAATCTATCTTGAGGCCGAAGGTCATATTGAGGATGGCCCCATCGCTGCGGTCATTAAGCGCCTTGAACAGCATATTGTCCAGGAAGCAAATTCAATTAAAGTCCTGGGCAGTTATCCTCGGGTTGATATGCGAACCAAGCACATCAAAAATTTCGGCTTTATCGGCACAGGCGCAATGAGTCAATGGTTTGCCGAGCGCCTGGAGAATGAAGGCTACCAAACCGTGATCTGTGGTCGCAGTACCTAGTTGAAACCTGAAGATATGATCCCTCAAGTCGATGTTGTGGTTATCTGCGTCCCTATCAGTGCTACCGCTCCCACAATTCGACAGTATGGCCGCCTGCTCAAAGAAAATCAGGCCTTGATCCTCCTTGCTGGCGAGGCGGAAGATACTGTGGCAACCGCTCTTGAATGCACCGTAAAGGATGTCGAAGTTATGCTGGTTCATAACCTTTGGGGACCACAAGCTGCAGCAATGAAAGACAAAAATGCCGCCATCGTTCGAACCCCGAGGAGCGGTAGCCTGTGCAGCGAATTTGAGGCTTTTCTCTATAAACATGGAGCCGAAATTTTCCAGGATACCGCGATTAAGCATGACCTTCTCATGGGGGTCAGCCAGAAACTGCCATCGGCAATCTCCATAGCCCTGGCTATGGCCTTAAAAGATAATGAGATCCTGCCCGAAGATATTGCCAGCCACTCAACCCTGACCTCACTATACGGCATTCTGGCCATGGCTCGGCTGCACGCTCAGAACCCGAGGACCTATGCTGAAATTATGGCTGCCAAAGGTGAAGGGAACAGGGTTTTAGCCAATTTCCAGGAGAACCTCAACCTGGTTGTTGAAATGGGGCTTAACGGTGAGATCGACAAACTCTGCAAGGCAATTGAGCAAAGCAGAGAGTACCTCTCCAAAGAGTTCCTGGAGGCCCGAATGGAACAGTCCTTAGCGGTTGATCAAACCCTCGGGAAAATCCTGCAACGCTAATAAATTCTGGATGAACATTGAACATCCAACATTGAACATCGAATCTCGAATACTACGAATTCAAAAAACATGCTGACCAACCCACTTATCTATCTGGCCCCTCCACTGCTCGGCGCTTTTATTGGCTACATGACCAATTACGTGGCGATCAAAATGCTGTTCAGACCACTGAAACCATGGCGCATCTTCGGTTTCCGCCTGCCCATGACCCCTGGAGTAATCCCTTCAAAACGGTATGAGTTGGCAATAAATATCGGTCGGATGGTCGGCTCCCACCTGCTGACTTCAAGCGATGTCACCCGCGCCCTTAACAAAAAAACTTTTCAGCAGGAGCTCAAGGTACTGGTAACGGTTCGCGTAACCAGTATTCTTAGCAGGGAGCTGGGCCCTCTGCCCAGCATAATCCCTCAACGCTTCCAGTCCTATTTTGATGCCGGTGTAAAAATACTACTCTGGCGGACTCTCAAACTATTACACAGCTACCTGGACAGTGATGCCTTCACCAAGGTACTCGCTCAAACTATAACTGCCAATTTAGATCAACTGCTGGACAAAAATCTCAACAACTACCTTCCCGAAGAGCAGCGCCAAAAAATATTTGGCTTTATTTCCAGTACCACCGAAAGCTTGCTGAAAAAACCCGAAGTCGAACAGTGGATTTCCAAATATCTCGACAAGAAAACGCAGGAAATGCTCATCAGCAATGCCTCCCTTAAAGAGATGCTGCCCAAACAATTACCAGAGCTTGTATCGACACTTATCGAAAAAGAGGCCCCGGCAATTCTTGCAAAAATAAGCCGTATTATTGACGAACCAGAGACCCAGGAAAAAATTGTTATGGGAATCACTGCGGCCATCAATAACTTCATTGCCTCACTTGGCCCGATGGCCGCACTTGCCGGCAGCTTTCTCT
>JADGBM010000202.1 GCA_015231515.1 Desulfobulbaceae bacterium | reverse complement strand
TTTTTGCAGGTAAGATTGATCTGCTCAAGCTCTCGGCATGTGCTGATGGAGGTGATGGTTCGCGGGAAGTGTTAACTATGCGGGAGAGGCAGGTCTTATGTCTGATCGCTGAAGGGGGCACCAGCAAGGGAGTTGCTGAAGCTTTAGATATCAGTAAGCGAACCGTCGAACACCATCGCGCCAATATGATGCGTAAACTCCAGATTAAAAATACGACCGATCTAATTAAATACGCTATCAGCAAAGGGTATATTACCCACTCCGAGTAGTCTTCAGTCCAGTTACAAAACGCATAACCAAATCAATCAAAGTAGGTTAAAGTCGCACAAACGGCTTGACAAAACCCCATCCTTTTCCTATGAGAAACAAATACCTTTTATTTGGGCAACGCTAAGAAGAAAATTAGACCAATTGCCTCGACTGTTGAAGGAGAAGTTATGGAAGATCGCTGGTTGTCTGTTGACGAAATTGCCACATATCTGGGGGTGAGAAGAGACACCGTATACCGGTGGATCGATAGACATTCCATGCCGGCCCACAAAATAGGCCGCCTTTGGAAATTCAAGAAAGAACAGATTGATGCATGGGTTGAGGATGGTGGAGCTGCAGAGCATATAAAAAAGGATCAAACCCAGGGATGAAAACCGTCAAATACAAAATGTCGTTTACTACAGGTGGTCTTTTCCGGCAGGAATCTGTGGAGATAGCGACATTATTCTTGCAACTTCGCGACTGGAATATCGTCAGAGAGAAGGTCCTTAAAGAAAATGTGTTGCAAACTCGGACGATAACTTCATCAAAACGCATCGTCAGGGAAATATGCTCCCGATTAAAAAAACTTTCCCTGGATGAATTGAATCTTCTTGTGGAAGGGTCGGCTCAAGAGCAGAGCTATCTGTTATGGATGGCGGTATGCCGACACTACAAATTCATAGCTGATTTTGCCGTAGAAGTTATCAGGGAAAGATATATTACCCTCAATCAAAATCTTCAATACGAGGATTTTGATTTTTTCTTCAACAAAAAGTCAGAATGGCATGATGAAATTGAACTTATCAAGCCAACCACACGGAAGAAACTTCGCCAAGTTTTCTTTAAAATACTCCGGGAGGCAAATCTTTTGACGAAGGACAATGCAATTATTGGAGCCATGCTGACACCCCGACTCCTGGATACAATTCAGCGCGGTGATAACAAGGAAATTTTCATTTTTCCGGCATTTGAATCTGACTTAGGGGCACCTTCGCAATGATTTCAGGGATCGATAAAAATAATATTCAAGACTGTTTTGATCATCTCCTTACCGTCATCTCCGGAGAGCGCTTTCTTCAGATGAATGGTCTTGGCAATGAAGTACCATTTTTCATTTGTCCGTTCGAGGCAACGGTCGCAGAAAAGGTGGAAAAAATTCGTAAGCAGCTCATTAATCGCCTTGAACAGGCTGGCGTAAGGGTTATGGAAATCAACCTTTACGATCTCTCCGTAGAGATTCTTAAGAGTCGGGATATATGGGAGCAAATTCTTGCAATGGAAGAATCCGTCTCCAAGGATCAACTCAAGGAGCTGCTACAGGGTGTGTTAGATCCGGAAGCCCACTTGGTCCCGGCCATCGCCTCAAAACTGGCCAGCGATGATTTTGATGTTCTGTTTCTTTCTGGGGTCGGAGAAGTCTTTCCCTATATTCGTTCCCATAACGTGCTGAACAATCTGCAAAGCACCGCCAAAAAACGTCCAACTGTTATGTTTTTTCCAGGTGCCTATACCCATTCTCTGGAGGCAGGCGCATCTCTCGACCTTTTCGGGAAACTGCGTGACGACAAATATTACCGGGCTTTCAATATCTTTCACTGCGAAGCGTAAATGAGGGAAAAGCAATGACTCTTAAAACCATTTTTAAAAAGCCTGTTGACCGATCGATTGAAGGAGTCATCAAAGCAGATGATGAAGCAAGTCTACGACTTGAGATTGAGGAGTATGTGCTCACAAATGAGGTGGCAAAAAGGCTCGAATTATTCCTGGATGCGTACAACAACTATGAAGGGGCCAACGGCGTCTGGATTTCAGGATTTTTCGGTTCTGGTAAGTCTCACCTTTTGAAAATACTCGCATTGCTGTTGGAGAACCGCAAGATAGATGATATTCCCGCTCTTGACCTCTTCTTGCCCAAATGTGGCGACAACGAAATCTTGCGCGGTGACCTTAAGCGGGCCGTTGCTCTTCCCTCGAAAAGCATTCTTTTTAATATTGATCAAAAGGCTGATGTCATCAGCAAGACACAGGTTGATGCCCTTTTGGCCGTATTCGTCAAGGTCTTTGACGAAATGTGCGGTTACTACGGTAAGCAGGGACACATCGCCCAGTTTGAACGCGACCTTGACAGTCGTGGACTGTATGAGCAGTTCAAAACCGCTTACGAGTCCTTGTCCAAGCAAACCTGGCAGAAAGGCCGCGAGCAGGCTTTGTTGGAATCAAAAAATATTGCCAGTGCCTATGCTCAAGTTACAGGTGGTAATGAAGACCAGGCAATAGGCATCCTTGATAAATACAGAACCCAATACAAGGTTTCAATCGAAGACTTTGCTGAACAGGTGAAAACGTATGTGGATAAACAGGCTCCTGAATTTCGGCTAAATTTCTTCGTGGATGAGGTCGGGCAATTTATTGCTGACAATGTAAAACTGATGACCAACCTGCAAACCATTGGGGAAAGCCTTGCCACCAAATGCCGAGGCCGGGCCTGGGTGGTTGTTACATCGCAAAACGATATGTCAACCGTGCTCGGGGCGATGAATCGGCAACAGAGCAATGATTTTTCAAAAATTATGGCACGTTTTTCCAATAAAATGCTTTTG
>JADGBM010000201.1 GCA_015231515.1 Desulfobulbaceae bacterium | reverse complement strand
TCAGTGTGTCAAACCACTTACCGCTGTTGGCGATATTGCAGAGCCGATTCTGCAAAATATCGCCACAGATCTATATCTCATTCCAGGAGATGTCAACCTGTCCGGTTATGAAGATGCACTATCAAACAATAATTAGCAATAATTAGGGGACAGACCCCTATTTTAAATTGGGGTCTGTCCCCAATTTAACCCAATTTAACAGACCAAATGATAGCTAATTATTTAAATGGGAGCAGTAATAGAATATTTTTCAAAGGAATAATGAGTTTTTATCCTCTTATAAATAATGAACAGCAACTTAAAGACCTAGATGGGTGGTTAGTAACAGCAATCTTTAAGGCCATACGAATAAGATCAAAACTTTTAAAAAAATGGAAATTTAATAGAGATAATAATTTTCCATTCAATGTTCCACATAAAGACCTCGCCACCACATTTAAACAGCGAAGAATAAAAGGCAAAAAGTTGCTCCAGATTCCAAGTTTTTTTACTATATACAAAGCTCTCAAGAAAGGGGTCACTGACAAAGGTATTGCAGGTGTAATGAACCCTTCTTCTGACGGGTACACTTATTAAAAGGAATCGTTTAACAATTTCATGCACCAGATGGCGGGAACGGTGGCGGCGCTAGCGCGGCAAGTTCATTGGCGCCACTGCTGATACATGGCGTTCGCTGAGAAAAGATTGATTACGGCGGATTCAAACTGTACAATAACTACATGGAAAAATTGAAAGTTTATATTGAGACGACTGTCGTCAGTTATTTAACATCTCGCCCAAGTAGGAATCCAATAATCTTTGGGCGGCAAGAATTAACTCGCGAATGGTGGCAGAATAAAAGCTCGTCATTTGACCTGGTTGTTTCAGAGTTAGTTTTTCAAGAAGCTTGGTCAAGAGATAGTGAGGCTGCAAGAAAAAGAATTTCTCTGATTAGTCAAATCCCTTCTCTTAATATTTCAGAAGATGCTATCATTTTAGCCGAAAAGCTTATAAATAAAGGCCCAATGCCACAAGAATTTGGAGAAGACGCACTCCATATCGCAATTTGTGTATGAGTAAGGGGTCAAGTCCGCTTTTGACTTTTGTTAAACTTCTTCAAGGGAGTCACAATAGTGAGGTCTTGAAAAATCATTTACTTATATCTCAAGACCTAACTATTTGTGACCCCGCTATTCTTGCGGGTTTTTCATCATGAAACGAGTGTGAAAACTTCCTTGTAAGTTTGTAGCTTATAGGCTAAAATGTTATCATGCAGGTATTTCCATACGAGATTGACTATTACAAAACAGAAGATGGGGCAGTACCGTTCCGGGAATGGCTTGGAGCCTTACGGGATGTAAATGGTCGGGCAAAAATACGTGTCAGGCTTGATCGTGCCCGTCTGGGTAATCTTGGCGACCACAAACATCTTGCTGCCGGCATATGGGAACTGCGGCTCGACTGTGGGCCAGGATATCGTGTCTATTTTGCCAAAGAAGATAACCGGCTTATCCTGCTTCTCATTGGCGGCGACAAAAACACACAGAAACGAGACATCGCCCAAGCCACAGACTACTTGCAAGACCACCGGAGGAGGCACTAGCATGGCACATGCAACCGAGTACCAAAAAGACCTGATAGAGGCATTGAAAGACCCAACAGAAGCGGCGGCATATCTGAATGCAGCACTTGAAGAGGGGGACAGGGAAACCTTTCTCCTGGCGTTACGCAACGTTGCCGAGGCCAATGGTGGGATGGCTGCGGTAGCGGATAAGGCCAATCTCAATCGTGAAAGCCTGTATCGCACCTTATCACGTCGAGGAAACCCTGAAATCCGCACACTGTTCAACCTATTGCATGGAGTAGGCTTACGTCTAAATATAACTCCAGAACAAGCACCTATTTGATACGAACAATGGTATTGACAAAGGTATAAAATAAAAGGGGTCAGAGTAGAATTAATTTTTCTTTTTCCATCGACCAAGATTTAAGATTTAATTTTACTCTGACCCCTTTCACGCTTTCTTTTAGCTTGTAGGTTAGATTTAGATTATGTACAGCGCACCCTCTTCTGGTCACTGACAGAGAGAATGAGTGTGTCTATGTGTGAAAAAGTTAGATCCCCACTTCCTTTATAGGGCAACGATGAAAAAAATAAATTTATTAACTATTGTTTGTCTTTCTATTTTATTAAATGGTTGCGGTGTAATGTATCAAAACATTGCAGATACAAACAAAGAAAACATTTCTAATCTTGCAGTTGGAATGTCAATAATAGATGCATTGACATTGTTCAAAAGCCCCTATCTTGACGAGAAGAATCCAGTCGTCGAAGTAGAAACGTATACAAATTTCTTTGGGCAAAAAATTGATGTTTTGATGAATTATACATACCGCATAGCTGATGGGAAGATTACGGATGATGAATTGACGCCAATTGTTTTTAAAAATGAAAGTTACATTGGATATGGGCATGAGTTTTATAATAAGCTTAAAGATGATAACGCAAGGCTAGTAGATGTCAACGCAGAGATGTTAAAGAGAGAAAGGGATAGAGAGCTAAAGCTTGAACAAGAGAAGAAGGATAGAGAGCTAAAGCTTGAACAAGAGAAGAGGGAGAGGGAGCGAAAGATCGAGGAAGAGAAAAATCGACTTGTTCTGCAAGGACTAAATATTGATTTGCTGGAAGTAGATAAGCCTTTCATTTGTAATAATGAACCAGCTTGCAAAAAAGCATTCACACTGACCCAAATATTTATAAGTGAACAGGCTGGGATGAAAATACAATTAGCAACTGATGCTATTATTGAAACTTACGGTTCAAAAGAAAACATATCCATGAAGGCAATTAAGATGCCCAGTAATGATAATCATG
>JADGBM010000200.1 GCA_015231515.1 Desulfobulbaceae bacterium | reverse complement strand
TTCAGGGTGTGGAATGAGTCAACTGCTCCGCGAAAGGATCTTCGTATTACAAACATGGAGGCATTACCAAAACGTGGGGCCGACTTTATTCCACTGCCCCCAACAAACTCAAGTAACCCAAGTAACCCAAGTAACTCAAGTAACCCCATAACCCAACAAACTCAACAAACCCATTTAAACAACCTGAGTAGTTACCTAGGAGATTTAAAATGCGATTATCGGACATTCCTGAAATTGAAAAGTTAAGCACCCCGGAAAAAATTTTGTTGGTAGAAGATTTTTGGGATAGCATTGCTGTTGAAGCATCAAAAGTTCCAATCCCCAATAGCCATAGAGAAGAATTAGATAAAAGACTTAAGCGTTACGAATCATATTCCAATAATCTACTATCGTTTGATGAGCTTCAAGGAAGGATAGAGTTGAGGAAATGAAATACAATTTAAGTTTTCTTCCTGAAGTTGAGGAGGACGTTATTGCTGGGTATTTGTGGTACGAAGAAAGAGCCTTCAGCCTAGGAGAAGAATTTGTTCGTATGTTTTATGTCCGTGTTAGGGAATTTTTAAGTGAACCGTTGCTGTACCAAGAAATTTATGGTGGTTTTCGGCGGTGTCTTCTCCGACGATTCCCCTATGCCATCTACTTTAGAGTAGATGGCATTGACGTTGTAGTGTTTGGCCTCTTTCATTGTGCCAGAGATCCTCACACCATCAAAGGGCAATTATTGACAAGAGATATGTAACAAGAGAAGATCTTGAAAGTTGTACGGCACAGAAATTGCCGGATTGATTTGACAATGAATTATTTTTTTTACTTTTACGCATAGTAGTAGTCTGCATCTGGATAAAAAAACGAACCAACAAATTCAGGGCGTGGAATGAGTCAACAGCTCCGCGAAAGGATCTTCGTATTACAAACATGGAGGCATTCCCAAAACGTGGAGCCGACTTTATTCCACTGCTCCCAAGTAACCAATTAAAAAATGCCCACCATAAAACGATTTGAAGACTTAGACTGCTGGCAGGGTTCACGCAAGCTGGTCAGTAGAATATACGAATTAACCAAGAAGAGTGCACTCAGTAAAGACTACGGACTGAAAGATCAGATAAGAAGGAGCGCCATATCAGGAATGGCGAACACTTGGCCCGTGAAATAATAGATGTATTATGTTTATGTACTAAATGCCCCATCAATGACTCAGAACTAGAAATCGCAAGAGAATTGGCAGACAACGCATGGAAGCGTATAAATAAATTCATGTCCTATTTAAAAGTGGACTAACAAACCAACCAACCAACAAGCCGGTTTTAATCAAACAAACAAACTGGAAAATAAGTTTATGGTTGGCGAGAAGAAGTGAGGAGAATTTAATTATGGAGTCTATTGAGCAATTGGCAAAAAAGGCTATTGAGCACAATCCTGTCGAACGAATCCGTTTGGTTGAGGCAATTCTTTTTAGTCTCGACAAGCCTGATTCAGACATTGAACAGAGTTGGGTTGTCGAATCAGAAGCCCGGTATGCTGCCTTCAAAAAAGGAACACTTGAAACAACCGATTGGGAGCAAATTAAGAAGAGGTATGGGTCTTGATGGTGAGGTTTGTTGCCCCTGCTGATATTGAACTTGATGAAGCTATCAGATACTATGATCATCAACTTCCGGGCTTGGGCTTTCGTTTCTTTTATGAAGTAAATGCTTCAATTGAGCGTGTGAAATTTGCACCAGAGGCTTGGGAGCAGTGGAATAAAGTCGGCTCCACGTTTTGGGAATGCCTCCATGTTTGTAACACAAAGATCCTTTCGCGGAGCTGTTGACTCATTCCACGCCCTAAATTTGTTGGTTCGTTGGTTTGTTAGTCCACTTTTTAATAGGTCATGAATTTATTTATACGCTTCCAGGCGTTGTCTGCCATTTCTTTTGTTTTTGCCAACTCTGCGTCGGTTAGGTAATTCTGATCTAGGGCCGCGTAACCTTGATTTATAGTTTCTTTTGCGTGGACACACACAACGTGCCCACCCTACGAAATGCTTCCGAGATATTTGCCATTCCTGATATGGCACTCCTTCTTATCTGGTCTTTCAGTCCGTAGTCTTTACTGAATGCACTCTTCTTGGTTAGATCATATATTGCACTACCCAACTTCCGGGAATCCTGCCAGCAATGTAAATCTTCAAAACGTTTTATGGTTGGCATCGTTTTTTGTTAGTTTTTTTTGGGAAAACTTGTTGGTTGGATTAAACCAAGTTCATTAGTTCGTTGGTTCATTGGGCGCCTTATTTTATTGCTTCTTTTCACTAAGGCTATCGCACAGCCCTGATATAGCTTGTTCGATAATGTCTCTCTTTGCTTTGCCCACTATTTTCACAATAAGTATTTGTGCCAGCGTGAAAACTTTGTCAGTTCTAATCCAGCTCTGGCAAGGCAATGTACCGGCAAGTAAAGCTTCTTCGGCCAACTCTATCGCCCCCGAATGATAGCCCTTTGAGGTCACGGCCAATGCAATAAAATCACCATTATTGTCAGGAACAGTAAGCATCAAAACAGGCCTTTTTTTCTGGTTTTCAGGTCAGAGAAAGGAAATGGTATCAGTACAATACTTCCTGGCTCAAACATCATTCCATTCCATGCCTCGTCCTCAGCATTATCCCAAATGGATGATAATGCTCCTTCTTGGGCCATAATTAAGTCGTTGATCCCTCCCTGTTCCTGTTTTCCCTTGAGGTAGCCAACAAAATCGAGCACCTCTCTGGCCAGAGGTTCTGGAAGTGTTTTACACTGGTTAAAGATGATTTCCGCTGTATTCATCGTAGCTTTCCTCTTGAGATGGAAATGGGGGCATTATGCCTTGAAAAATCCCCTTTATCTTAAAACCCAAACAGTTGGTTCCTTGGT
>JADGBM010000199.1 GCA_015231515.1 Desulfobulbaceae bacterium | reverse complement strand
TATCGCCCAGAAGACAGTATCAAGTAACGATGAGTTGAAGGAAGAACTGCGGATAATTGAAGGTCTTGGCGGAGAAGGCCTGATCGTCAGAAGGCCGGACGCGCTGTATACTAAAGGGAGAAGCGGGGATATTCTGAAGGTCAAAAGCTTTCTGGATGCCGAGGCTGTGGTTTTAGCCCATCTTCCAGGGAAAGGGCAGAACCTGGGGAGAGTTGGTTCCCTGTTAGTTGAGCTGCCGGACGGAAAACAGTTTAGAATCGGCACCGGTTTTAGTGATGCCCAGAGAGATAATCCTCCGACGGTGGGGAGCACGATAACATTTAAATATTACGGGTTCTATCAATCAGGAATCCCCAAATTCCCGTCATTTCTGCGTGTGAGGCAGGAAGCACAAGAGTAATTTTCCCGATAGAGCCGCCCATTTTGATACTTTTACAATGGAATGGTGAATCTAACCATTTCTTGTGCGACAGAGATGAGCAGTTTTGCTTCTTCTGAGTCTGGGTTGATCAGTGTGAAATCTGAAAATTCAAAGCCGGGCGCAACAGAGCAACCGACAAGGACCTTTTCGGATATAGGCTCTGCTGCCTGCCAGGTGCCTGCCGGAACGACATGGCAAAAGCGGTTGTTATCGGCAGATAGGCTAATAGATTTAGGAGGTGTGCTTGTCTCATCCCAAATGTACAAGTTCAGCCCAGATCCCTGATACAGGTTCCAGACCTCATCGGAGGCTACTTTATGAAACCTGCTTACCTCTCCGGGATTGAGTGAAAAGTAGATGTGGGTCAAGGCTGACCGGGAGTGGCCTTCCTTTGTAGGCACAGTTTGGGCGGACCTGAATACTTCCAGGAACCGTCCGCCCTCCGGGTGCTCTATAAGATCAATAGGTTTCATGAGTTTGATTTATTTGACAGCTTCATTTTGTTAATGCCGGGTTACTATTCCGCCCAGTGCGGTTTCAATTCTCAAATTTTATTTTCATCAAATCTGGGTGCCTGAACTGATAATTTAAGACCTTCTTTACTCGTAAATTGCTTATTATTTTATATGAGTCAGCTTCTGATTCTGCAAACTCAGGTGCAAGAACGCCAATGGATTGTGCTGCATATGTATAAAATTCTTTTTTTGTGGGATGTGTGTCTGCGCAACAGTTGAAAACCTCGCCCCAGGCTTCTTGTTCGACAATTTGGCTGATAATGCCAATGCAATCGTCACGATGAATAAGATTTACTCCTGAGTTTGGATTTTGGATAAGCCTGCCTTTATGAAAAAATTTTCCAGGGTTTCGACTGTAACCAATTAACCCCCCAAACCGGACAATTGTAGCTTTTATTTTACTGCAGTTTCTAAAAAGGTTTTCGATTGTCACTAAAGGGTTCAGCGCTGACTCTTCTCCATCTGACTCTGATATTGTTTTATTTTTGTTTTCATAAACTGACGTGGAGCTGACAAAAACCACTTTTTCAATTGCAGATTTTTCAATTTCCTTTACCAGATTACCAAAACCATCTATGTCTTTTGACGGTATGTTGATTATAAGAATAGTAGCTTGAAGGAAAGATTGAATACTATCCTGTAAAACGCCAAGATCAACGATGAATGGTTCGACATTTATAGAGGTTAATTCCGGCAACCGACTTTCTGATGTGGTTGAAGCTTTAACATGGTGACCCATGGAGATAAAATGCTCAGCTAATGGAACTCCTAGCCAACCACTCCCTAATATGCTTATTGTTTGGATAGTTGCCATCTTTGATCAAAGGTATCCTTTGCTCTGTTGGTTCAGCCAAGGTGTATCGTTTTGTCAAATAAAAATGGTAATGGTGTTGTTGCGTGAAGGTGCCTGAGCGCCTGCTAGCCTGATTTGGTAACAGATTAAGCCTAATTGTCAATGGGTATTTCGGGGCCTTGAGGGTTAACCGCCTCAGTGAACTTGCTCAGATGTCAGCGATGATTGTTTTAAAAGGTCATTGAATGTGCGGTTTTTGGAGTAGTAAAAGAATATTTACCAGAGCGATTACTGCTATCTCAAATAATGCATGCCGACGCATATTTGAGTTGCGGGGAAAACCCAGCTGAAGTGTGAACAGAGTTATAAAGCTTTCAACAAAACTACTTTAATGAAACATCATCTTATTTCATGTCCGATTTTTGCCAAAGAGCTTGATGTTGTTTTGGCTGAAATATCGAATAAGCCGGTTGTTCATTTAATGGATTATGCGGTTCATATCAGTGCAGAATCCATGCAAAAAGAGCTCAGTCAAGCGATTAAAACAGCCCAGGGAAAAGGCGCTGCCATCACGCTACTTGTTGGGCAAGACTGTCAGGCACAGCAACCGATAAACCATATTGCCAACAGCTGCTGTGGAACCATGCCTCAGGAGCTAAACTGTATTGAAATGCTTCTGGGTCAGAAAAAAACCAAGGAGCTGCAGGAGAGCCGAACCAGCATTATGACGCCAGCCTGGTTTAAAATGATTAAAAGCTCTATAGATCAAGGGTTATGGACGGTGGAAGATGCCAGGATCAATCTTGGCTGGTATGATCAAATTTTACTTTTGGATACTGGTGTAGAAGCACTCGATGAGGCAATGATTATGGAATTTTTTGAATTGATTCAGGTTCCTATTGATATTTTGCCTATCACCCTTGATCATTTTAAGAGGGTCATCCACAAACTTTTATCTCACAGCTAACAGCCGGGGGATTGGGTTTATTGGTGGCGGCACCTTGACTTTTATTTGGGGTAAGACCTGAAAGGCAAAGTTTTGACATGATGGCGTCCGGATTCATTCAATACCTATTGTCACAAAACTAAGTTGGATTATGTAAGCAATCGAGTATGTCTTCTTGAGAATCGTGGTATTCTGTCCCTGATTGTTTCTTTTACATTCATAGCTTGGGGAGGTTAATTTTCGGTTAGCA
>JADGBM010000198.1:475-2970 GCA_015231515.1 Desulfobulbaceae bacterium | reverse complement strand
AGGACTTATATTCTGACGGATCTCAATTGTTGTTGGTATTGAACTACGAATAAGATTTAATACTTCCCTTGCAATATGTTCTATATTCATCAATCTTAATTCACTGTTATTTTGGCGTGAAAAAGCAAGAATTTGTTTGACCAGAGCTTTTGCACGCATGGACGCAAAATATATTTGATCAAGACTTCTTCGAAATGGGCTCTTTTCCTCAATCTTATATAGCAATAGTTCAGTATGACCTATAATAGCAGAAAGAATATTGTTAAAATCATGGGCAATTCCACCGGCAAGTGTACCGATAGCTTCCATTTTCTCTGCTTGCTGAATTTGGTATTCAAGTAATTTCTTTTCTTCTTTTGCCCGCCTCTTTTCTGTTACATCGCGAATGTTGCATTGAACCATAGTTGATTTGTTCACAAAATAAATATCAGTATCTATATTCAGCAGATCATGATCCAGAACGATCAGGGGTACATGTACCGTGCTTGTGATACTCGCAGCATATTCAAGGGCTTCCTCTGCCGACGGAACAAAAGATGCCTCAGACAGATCACTTGTTTTTGGTTGATCGTCTGCAACTAAAATTATAGAGTTTTTTTTCATAACCCACCTCTTTTCCGAGACCGTTCTAAATTCAACAGTACCCGCGATTTTTTGCTATACCCTGATTGATTTGAATATATAATGAGCTAAATCACAGAAATCAGCATTCTATCGGTTTTTGAATCTTCATCAATACTGGAATCAATACTGGATAGATAAGTTTGATCTTTTTTCTTACATCATTAACAGCTTCTATTCCTTCACAATTTAAGACAGTCAAAATCGTAATTTCTATCGGTTTGCACAGGAGGCTCTTTATTCCAAGCAGAACGCTGAATCTGCCTGACATCATATAGTCATCAAGATGTTGACGGTTGTCCCATTCTGAAATGAGATTGAAAATATTTTTGTCTTCAATGTCGCAGTAAATGCCATAACTCAGACACCCGTTTTTTTTACCAAGTGGTTCAATCAATGAAATAAGCGTTTGAAGAACCTCTTTCTGCTTTTCAGGGGAAACTTTCATGATTGTTCTGATTATGTCCATTTCTCATTCCAGAATTTTTTTATTCGATCATTTAATGTCTCTCGAATTTGTTTTTAAGCCGTTAGTTTTTTACTACGCCTCTCTTCATACTACTATCTTGTTGTAATATCCCCTGCCATTTGCAGCAGGAGCAAATTCGTCTTATGTTTAGTTACGCTGTCTTTCAACTTCTCTCTTCTTATGTTTAGTTACGCTGTTTTTCAACTTCTCGATACCTACGCCTGTTAAGTTCTTGTTCTTGTGAGTCTAACTGTTCGCTTCTGTTGTTAATTTGCTGTTCTTGTTGCTCTAACTGTTTGTTTCTGTTGTTGATTTGCTGTTCTTGTTGGTCTAACCGCTGGGTTCTGTTATTACGCTCTTGCCTGTAATCCCGTCTATCTTGCCGATTATCCCTGTCTCGTCCACGATCTCTGTCTCTTTGGTTAGAATCACGGACTCCCCAATTGTTCTGTTTTTCCCAATACCTGCTCTTTTCCCATTGATTCCAGTTGCGTTGAACATTATTGTGAGGAGTTCGCTGGTGGTGCCATTCCCGTCCCTGCCAACGATTATGTCTGTAGTCGTTTCTCCAGCGTGAGGGTACATGTCTATAAAAAGAGGGAACTTTTTTATAGCGCGTCCAACCTGAATCATAGTTACGCGAACGATACCAGCGTCCTTGTGATGGACGCCACCACCATCCACTGTAGAAAAATATATCTGCATCTACATCAGGTGCAACGTAAATATTTGTACCAGGCAGCACTACAAGCTCAGGTGATGATTCAAATACTATGGAAGGCAGAGAAAGGCTAAAGCCTACATGGCTTCCTGCCATTGTTGGAACAGGAGCAAGTGCCAATGCCAAAAGCAATGTTCCTGAAAGTAGTTTTTTCATTTTGTTGTCTCCTGTGAATAAGTTGTTAAATTCCAACTGTACTTTGATTGGTTCTTTTGTATATATTCAATTTTTTCTGCTTACCATAATCAGTAATCCAATGCCTCCCACAAGCGTAATAACTCCAATGAACTGGGACAACGGAGTAGAGATGGTTATTATTTCAGCAGTTATTGTCTGTTGAGGTGGATCAAGATCGACAGCCTTTTTTTTGCTTGTGTTGGCAAACCCTTGATATCCAAAGGCAGCAATCCCTATAGCAATAAGTATGATGGCGTGAATTATGCTCGTTCTCATTTTGTCCTACTCTTTAGTTACAAGGTTGTTTTTAATTACAATACTGTTTTTAACATATTTGACTCCTCTGACTGACTTGGCTATTTTAGTAGCTCTGCCTGAGGTCTGTGCAGAATCCACTAAGCCAGTCAATTGAACGAATCCCTTAAAAGATTCGACTTTGATCTGGAAGACCTTCATTGCAGGATCATCAAACAATCTTGCCCTGACCTCATCGGAAATTGAAGCATC
>JADGBM010000198.1:0-450 GCA_015231515.1 Desulfobulbaceae bacterium | reverse complement strand
ATTCTCCGGTGCTTGTCCGATTATTTGTTCATGAACAGCCGGCAATAAAAGCAACCAGAAGAAGTCCTGTAAAAAAATGCCCGATAAAATATGCTCTATTCATGGAACTTTTTCTCCTTGCTTAAAAGGTCGTATATAATCATACACTAATATGAACCGTTGCAGGTTTTACATTGTTGCTTAAAAATCAAGTGTCAGGAAAGATGTACAATATCTCTCCTGTCCACCCTTAATCCGATCGTTCTATCTTACGATAATTTCAAAAAGAACTCTCATGTTTGCCTTTGCTTCTGGTGAATATATCTCTTTAGGTAATGGTTCGTACATTGCTGGATTTTCTTCCCCATAGCCGATTTTTGTAAGTCTGTCCGGTGTAATTATGCCTTCGTTAATAAGGTATTGCCTTACAGAAGTTGCTCTTCTTTCACTCAGACTCTGGTTATACTCATC
>JADGBM010000197.1:484-3053 GCA_015231515.1 Desulfobulbaceae bacterium | reverse complement strand
GGTGGAAACGATAGGGTTTTTTTCAGTTCTCGTATCTGATTTATCTTTATGGCTGCCCCGTCAGGCTCTATACTTATAAAATCCGGATGCACCCCAGCTGCCATTTTTTTACATGACGGACAGCGCTGGCAACTCTGCCCTTCACCGACAATACAGTTTATTCGTTGAGCAAAGAGCTGGGCGAACTTTTTTTTACCAACACCTGTCAGACCCTGCCAACATCCATGTTCTAAAAGAGATTGAACGTATCAACAAAATCAAAGCTAAGGCCTATATCAGCACCAAATCGGACATCCAAAAAATTCTTTCTGAGTTCTTTGGCTTTCAATCATCAATTTCTGCCGCCGAGACTAACCTGACCGGAGGAATGGGCGTTGACCTCGGCAACCTTGAACAGTACGTCAAAATATCTTCAGCCACAGAAATAGCCTCTTCAGATCAACACATCAAAGGTGCTGTTGACCATCTTTTTGCCTACTCTTTTGATCAGAAGGCAAGTGATATTCATATCGAACCAAAACGTGACAAGTGCCATATCCGTATCCGTATTGACGGTGTTCTACACACAATTTACAAACTTCCCAAGGTGGTCCACCCTGCTATCATTTCAAGGATAAAGTCATTGTCACGTCTTGATATTGCCGAAAAACGCCGTCCTCAGGATGGCAGAATCAAAGTAAATCATAAGGGCGGCGAAGCTGAAATTCGGGTATCGACCATTCCGGTGGCTTTTGGAGAGAAGGCTGTTTTGAGAATTCTTGACCCCAATATTCTTTTTCAAGACCTTAAGAGCATCGGCTTTTCCGACAAAGATTATGCCGTATACAATAGATTTATCACTTCACCTCACGGCATTGTTCTGGTAACTGGCCCGACAGGTAGCGGAAAATCAACCACTCTTTACTCCACTCTTAAAAACATTGCCACCCCGGATAAGAACATAATAACAGTTGAAGACCCCATAGAAATGGTGCATGAAGAGTTTAATCAGATTGCAGTCCAACAGTCGGCAGATGTGACATTTTCCACCATTTTACGAAATATCTTGCGCCAAGACCCCGATATCATTATGATCGGCGAAATCAGAGATTTTGACACAGCTCGGCATGCCATTCAAGCTGCCTTAACTGGGCATCTTGTGTTTTCAACACTTCACACTAATGATGCCGTTTCATCAATTTCCAGGTTAATCGACCTTGGTTTAGAGCCATTTTTAATCAGCTCAACCCTGCTTGGTTCTATGGCACAGCGATTGATTCGTACTATCTGCCCCAATTGCATTGAACCAATCATTGTCAAAACTAAGGAACTTGAGGGTTTTGGTTTTCCCCTGCCAGACAGTGAAACGCTGGAACTTCGACACGGCAAAGGCTGTCCAAAATGTCGGGGCACGGGTTATTCCGGCCGCTGTGGAGTTTTTGAAATTTTTCCGATGAGTGAACGCTTAAAAATTATGACCAACCAAAAGGTCAGCGAGATTGAACTCAGGCAATGGGCAATTAAGGAAGGCATGACACCCCTTCTCGAAGATGCCTGGTCAAAAGTTGCCAGAGGTCTGACAACGTTCCAGGAAGCTGTCAAAGTAACTGGAATTGCATAAATACACCGACTATGGCTCATACTAAATCAAAAAACTCTGTGCCTGGAAAAGTTGTTTGTACCAACAAAAAGGCTCACTTTGAGTATCAGATAGAAAGCACCTATGAAGCAGGAATGATGCTTTTAGGGCCTGAGGTCAAATCGTTACGTGCCGGTAAGGCAAATTTACGTGATGGCTACGCTCAAATTAAAAATGAAGAGTTGTTCTTGCATAATGTTCATATTTCAACTTATGTTTTTGCATCTCTTCAAGCCCCTAATCCCCTGCGAGTGCGGAAACTTCTTCTGCACAAACAGGAGTTAAAAAAACTCATTGGTAAAACTAAAGAAAAGGGAGTTGCTTTAATACCTCTCAAGATATACTTTAAAGGCAATGGCAAAGCAAAGTTGATATTAGGTTTAGCACGAGGCAAAAAGCTTTATGATAAGCGGGCTTCAATCAAAGATCGTGAATCCGATCGGGAGATGAACCGGCTCAACAAAGGAAATCGCTACACCTAATAGGTGATTGTGGTGACCATTGACTTCGCAGGCTGTTTTTTTGTTTTTGTCAGTTATTGATTTACCGCACGTTGTTCTTTGAAATGGGGGTGAAACGGCTTCGACGGGGATATATAAGCTCGGGCTGCATGTCGAGAATTCTACAACTCTCGTAAAAAACTGTAGAACTTTAAAATAGTCGCAGATGACTATTCATATGCTGTGGCAGCATAAATAAGCCACTGCTCTCCCTTGTTATTCCTGCGGACTTGGGTTGGGCATCGACTAGCGGGATAGCTTACGGATTCTTTGGTGGTCCTGATAGCGAAACTTTACACCAGATAGTGCTAACAGTACCTAGTCCTGGTGGTACCAAGGCACGATAAGAACTTAAGCAGGAATAAACATGTAGACGCCTGAAGGGGAGTATTTTCGGACCCGGGTTCAACTCCCGGCACCTCCACCATTTTTATCTTTTCATTTCAAAGAC
>JADGBM010000197.1:0-474 GCA_015231515.1 Desulfobulbaceae bacterium | reverse complement strand
TCCTGTTGCCGAGTCCGGCACGCAGGATCGGTTTTTTTGTTTTTATAAATTAGCGGGTTACGCTGAATCGAGCATTCTGCCGAATGCTCTACGATCACTCATGTTTCGAGAAGTTTTGTTCGACTCGCTTCTCTGTTGCCACTTTCTTCTCCGTTTTCTCAGCTTCTGTTTCGGACTCAAGTCCAGCGGGATTGGGGTTGCTTAAAGCCTGCTTCTGCTCGGCCATTTCCGCCTGATACCGCCGAAACGCCTCGGCAATTCCGTCAAACAAATCATTGATATCCATCAGTTTCTCCTATGTTCGGGTTTCTCTGCACCTTACTTACCGGAGAAACGGAGAACCTGTCGGAAGGCAGAATCTTTTTTTAGCTCTAACCAATAATCGCGCTTGCACAAGCTATAGCAGATGTTATGTTCTGTGGTGATTGATAACATGACCCAGTAAAAGACATGAGGTGATAAGGCATGGGAACC
>JADGBM010000196.1 GCA_015231515.1 Desulfobulbaceae bacterium | reverse complement strand
TATGAAATATTCTATATAAATTAAGCCCCAACATCAAATTAATAATGGCGGTTCAACATATATGCTGCTGGCGCGCTGGTCACCAGGGCCGGAAATTTCAAAACTTGCCAAACTCACTGTCGTCTAAGGCAATTACTTCACTGGGCTTAGGCGATTTCACTGGAGAATCACCCCAGCCTTCTGTGTGGGCAGTATTTGATGCCTGGTGTGGTAACGCCTGACGGGGAATGGATTTCGTGGAACTGCCTTTAACTTTAAAGGTGTTCATAAGTGCTTTCAGGTGCATCGCCTGACTGGAAAGTTCTTCGGCTGCCGCAGCACCTTCCTCAGCGCTTGCTGTGTTTTGCTGTGTAACCTGGTCAATTTGGCCAAGACCACTGTTAACCTGGCTGATCCCTTCAGCCTGCTCGTTGGAGGCTGAGGCTATTTCTCCGACTAAATCGGTAACCTTGGTGACGGCGCTGACAATTTCAGCCAAAGATTCGGCGGTCTTATTGGCAATATCGGTACCATTTTTGGTTTTTGCCACAGAGCCTTCGATAAGTTCAGCGGTTTCCTTGGCAGCTTTTGCACTTCTGGCGGCCAGGTTTCTGACCTCTTCTGCAACTACGGCAAAGCCTTTGCCGTGTCGACCGGCGCGAGCCGCCTCAACTGCGGCATTTAAGGCAAGTAGATTTGTTTGGAAGGCAATTTCATCAATAACCTTGATAATTTTAGAGATACTTTGACCCGCATCGTTGATTTCGCCCATGGCAGAAACCATATTCTGCATCTGTTCGTTACCTGTTTCAGCAGCATGCTTGGCTTGCGAGGACAACTGATTGGCCTGAGAGGCATTTTCTGCATTTGTTGTTGTTTGAGAACCCATTTCGGTCATTGATGAGGTGATCTGTTCCAAGGCAGCGGCAGATTCAGTCGCACCTTGTGAAAGTGACTGGCTGGCATCGGATACCTGACCAGCCCCGGCAGCGATCTGTTCAGTGGCGGCCAGTATTTCTCCAACGATCCTATTCAGGTCGTCTCCTGTTTTCTTTAAAGCGTTACCGATCATATCTTCTACGTCTTTGGGAGATGCTTTAAAAGTTAGATCACCCTCTGCCAGATGATTCAAAATTGTAACGACTTCATCTTTAAGGTTGTCAGCAAATCTGTTCAGAGTTTTAGCCATGGTGCCAATTTCATCTGAGCGATCAATATTGAGCCGCATGCCAAGATGGCCCTTCTCCATCTCTGTTATCATGTCGACAGACTTGGTAAGTGGCACGGAGATGCCACGGCCTATAAAAAAACCAAAGATAAGTGCAGCAACAAAAGAAAGCAGCGTGAAGCTGATAATCATAGTTTTGCTGGTCGACTGAGCGGCATCAGCAACCTGCATTGCCGCTTGCATGTCTTTGGAGGCACTCTCCTCAACTTTGTCCATCAAAAGATCACTTTTGTTACTGTATTCATCGACAAGGGCCATATGCTCCATTGTTACAGTATGCAGAGCAACTTCTTCATCTTTGTGGTCAAATAATCCATCTTTACCAAGGGCCAGTTTAACAAAGTCATCATGCTCAGTAGTGATTTTTTGGGGTAGTAACTTTTCAAGTTTATCAAACTCTTTTAATTTTTCTTGAAAAGCCGTTCTCAATTTGGCGCTTTCCTCAAGAGAGTCAACGCTCATATACTCTTCCGCGATTGCCTGTTGTTCAACCAAAAGCGTTTTTGCCTCCATTGCAGCATCAACTTTTTCATCAATCTTTTGCACCTTGGTTAACTCGACTTCATAATCAACCAGCAGTTTTTTGAGGTCATACACATGTGTGTCAAAATCTCCCATAATCTTTGCGGCATCAGCTTTGGCTGTGAGAAGTAACCGGTGTTCCGACATCATTTTGACAGCGTTTTCTTCAAATTTACTGTGAAATTCGTCAGCCTGATTAGCAAGATTTCGAATTTCTTCACTGGCGTTTTTTTTGACATACCCATTGGTTTCGTCAAAGGCGACTACCGTCTGCTCGAACTCTTTTTGCGTTTCGTCGAGAGTAGCAACGTCTTCGCTGAGTAAAAATTCACCCATGATATCTCTGCCGCTTATCAGGGAAATCATACTTTCCATGGCGGCATCCATAATAGGTACCTTCTGGTCCAAAATGATGTCTGTTGCATTGCCGGTTTTATTTAAACCATAGGCTCCAATACTTCCGACTACTGCCACAAGAACCGCCACAATTGCGAAACTGCTGATTAGTTTCATGCCTATCTTCATTACTTCCCCTCCTATAATTGGGTGTGATAGTTTACTTCCTTTTCGAGTAGTTCAAGTTCATCTTCATGCAGTAGTTTTTCTATGTCGAGTAAGATTTTTACGGAGTCACCCATTTTGCCCATGCCCTTCAGGTATCGGCTCGATTTGCCTTTGCCGGTGTTGGGTGGCGGTTCAACATCATTTTCAGGGATATCTGCGACCTCGCTGACTTCATCGACAACCAAACCAACAGCGGTACTGTTAATATCTACCACCACAATGCAGGTTCGTTCGTCGTAAGCCCTTTCTTCCAGGTTGAATCGCAGGCGTACATCCATAACCGGGATGACCTTGCCGCGCAGGTTAATCACACCCCTGATGAACCTGGGCATGTCAGGCACCTCTGTAATTTTCTGGATGCCGATTATCTCGGTGACAAAGGCAATCTCAATTCCATAGTCTTCGCCGGCAAGATGAAAGGTGAGGTACTTGTCTTTAAGGGTATCTTCATCGTCATCATAAAGATCATCATCAAGCATGTTTTCACTTTGGTCGGTAGCCATTTTTGCCTCCTTAAAATAAGTTATTTCATAATGATATGTCAGAATGCCAACTAAAAGCCAGTATTATTTTACAGAGCTTTGAGGGAGCTTTGGGGGAGCTTTGGGGTCAAATCTTTCTTCTTGACAAATAAGTGGCCACCCCCTAAAAAGAGGGCATGGCTCGACCTCTTCGCATACAATATCCTGGTGCAGTGTACCATGTCACCAACCGTGGCAATGGTCGGAGTGCTATTTTCAAAGATGACCGTGACCGAGAACAGTTTCTCCGCATTCTTGCAAAGTCTGTGGAAATTCATAGACCAT
>JADGBM010000195.1 GCA_015231515.1 Desulfobulbaceae bacterium | reverse complement strand
CCTGAAGACCATTGATCAAATAGCCTTCCAAACGAACTTGCTAGCGCTTAATGCTGCTGTCGAGGCAGCAAGGGCCGGAGAGGCCGGAGCTGGTTTTGCCGTTGTCGCTGAAGAGGTGCGAAATCTTGCCATGCGAACTGCTGAAGCTGCCAATAATGTAACTGATATGTTGGAACAAAACAGTGTGAGAGTTGAAACGGGAGTTCAGTTTGTCTCACAAGCAGGTGAAGCCTTTATAACTTCAGCCAATGAAACAGGAAAAACAGCTCAGTTGTTGAGTGAAATTGCCTCAGCTTCAAAGGAGCAGTCAACCGGTATTGATCAATTGACAAAAGCAGTACATGACCTGGATGCTGTAACACAGAAAAATGCCGCTGGAGCCGATGATGCTTCACACATGGCTCGTGACATGGAACAACAATCAGCCAATCTTTCAGAGGACATAGCAACCCTCATCCAACTTGTGAAAGGTAAGGGGGCCCGGCTTGAGATTGAAAAAAACCATGAATCAGCAGGTCAGCTTCGACTAACATCTCATTAGTCGATGATATGCAGGTGAAAGTGCCCGACACTCACCTGAAACAGGGGTGCCGGGCCGGGGAAGTGATCTGCCGTTACTATTTAAAGAAAAAGACTATCTCAACGAAATATGCCTGGATCGGGAGGCGCTTTTATCTCGCATCGGGTCAGCTTTATAACCGAGAGCCTTCCAGTCAAATCTTCCTTTATCGCCATGGCAATCAAGACAACTAAGTGCGTCTTTGGCGGGAACGACCATGTGATTAATGCGCCAGTACATCTCCGTGGGTGCAAACCCATATTCACCGCTATAAGCAAGGCCTGATGCCTTCATGCCAGCGGCAGCAGCTTTATTCCAATCATAATTTACCCAGTAGGCATCCGGATCTTTTTTTGACCCGAAAACCTTTGGAGTAATCAGGTAGGAATATTTTTTGTCGTAAATCTGCATTCCTTTGTGAACTTTGAAAGGATATATTTTTGCCTTGGCGTCCTCTCTATCGCCTTCTGGCCAGCTCAGCTTGGTAATCGCATCAGGATCAATTTTGTTGCCAAGGTGATATGCTCCACCCGAACCGTTGTACCAGGCATAGGTTGGGACAACATCCTTGCCCCAGATGAAGTCGCCTTTCTTTTTGTCGTAGGTTGATTTGCCATACTCATCATGTTCAGGGGTGATTCGATCTTCACCTGCAGTTGACCAATCCCATGACATCTTGGTAGGCATCTCTTTGGCAAAAGTTGGAATATGACACGTTTGGCAGGCAATTGTATCCATATGGCTATTGAGCAGCGACTCTTGGTGGGGTTCATGATCATGACAGTCCGTGCAGGAGACGTGTTCTTTTCCTCCAGGTGAGACCACCATGGCGTTGCCTTTGATCTTATGACTCTCTGTGGCATGACAACTCTGACAACTGAATTTTTCTCCGTCACTGGCCATGTGAACGTCGTGGCTCTTTTTGGGATCTATCATGGATGAGTCGATGTCACCATGTTTGACATTGTTGCCGCCTCCGCCGTATCCATGACAGGTAATGCAGTTTTGCCTGCTTGGCATTCCAACATTTTGTGAAACTAAGACAAGATCAACAGCTTTTTCGTCCAGTTTTGGATTACCCGTGTACCCTGCTGGCATACCAGCCCCTGGGCCGGGCTTCTTGTAAGTTGTGGTTGTATCGTGACAGACGAGACAATCCACTCTCGATTTATCAGAAAAATCAAAGGTGCTGTCTTTCCAGCCGTAACTGATGTGGCAGCTTGTGCACCGTGGCCAGTTACCGTTAATGGAAATGCAGAAATTATTGATGGCGTTTTTCTTGCCGCGAAAAATATTTTTTTCACCAGAAATATCCTGTTCAAGTTCCCACGTCCAATGACTACTCTGCATGACATCATGTGCCGCATTCTCGTGGCATTCCAGGCATTTCTGCGTCACTTCCATAGGGGTGCTGAATGGACCGACAATCTGCTTGTGTTCCTCGTTTGCAAAGCTTTTAACCGCTATTGCCAGAGACGCAATACATACCAAGGTGACAAATTTTCTGTTTTTCATAACGAACAACCTCCTCACAATAAGTATTTAATATAGATGGGATACTTTAAGAATTTCATGGCACAATATTTTCAGTGTTCAAATAGCAACGATAATGCCAACTGTTAAGTCGTGGCCAATTTGAAAGCCTAAAAGTCTGAAATTACTAAAAAAAATAATAAAACACTGGTCGTGGGTATTGTTAACAATTAACAACATGTCTTTACAAAGTGTTAAGAAGAATGCTAAAAGGTTAACATCATTAGATGCGATGTATTCATTACAAATGGAGGCGGTGATGTTTAAAAATATTGGTACCCAATTCTGGGAAACGGTGATAGCAACCATACAAGAAGGCCTCATGCTCATTGCCCCAGACGGCAAGATTATTTTTGTGAACAAATCCTTTGAAAAACTGATGGGCTATTCTGCAGAAGAACTTATTGGCAAATCATGTGATGTGTTTCGTTGCGACCGCTGTTTTCAGGCAAGAACTGACGGGCTTGACAAGTATTGTGCACTGTTTAAAGACCAAAGGGTGCGGAGTAGTCAATGTACCTTTCGAAAAAAAGACGGCTCCCCGATACATCTGCTCAAAAACGCCACGGTCATTCGAGACGACGGGGGAGAGGTTGTTGGCGGCATTGAGACGTTGATTGATTTAAGTAATGTCGTTGCCAGGGAAAACGAGATAGCCATATTACGTAAACAGCTTCATTATGACGACAGTTTCCATGGAATCATTGGCAACTCCTTGGCAATGCGCAGCGTCTTTGATCTTGTTGGAAGTGCGGCCCAATCGGAGGCGCCAATTATAATTTACGGTGAATCGGGAACCGGAAAAGAGATGATTGCCTCGGCAATTCATCAAAATAGTAGTCGTAAAAGTTCACCTTTTATTAAGGTGAACTGTTCGGCCTTAAATGAAAATCTTCTTGAAAGTGAACTGTTTGGCCATATCAAGGGCTCGTTTACGGGTGCAGAGACGAATAGAATTGGGCGATTCGAGGCGGCAAACGGGGGAAGCATTTTTCTTGACGAAATAGGTGATCTTCCTTTGAGTACCCAGACCAAACTTCTGCGGGTACTGCAGGAAAAAGAGGTTGAGCGAGTTGGCGATCATCGACCAATCAAGCTTGATGTCCGGGTTATTTCGGCAACCAATAAAGAGTTGAGAAAGCGT
>JADGBM010000194.1 GCA_015231515.1 Desulfobulbaceae bacterium | reverse complement strand
CCATGACCAGTTTACCAACGGAGTGGCCTCACATACTGCAGCCGATGGCAGTGATCTACAGCCCTATCTACAGAAACTCTTTCAGGTGCTTTCCGCGCCAGAGCGTGAGGGCTTGCCGCATTATCTGAAACAGTTTCCTTATGTCAACGGCGGGCTGTTCAGCAAGGAGTATCCGGTGCCTGCCTTCAGTCGCAAGGCGCGGCAGATTATTATTGAATGCGGCGCCCTGAACTGGAAGGAGATCAACCCGGACATCTTCGGCTCCATGATCCAGGCGGTGGTGCACGGCGACCAGCGCGGCAGTTTGGGCATGCACTACACCTCGGTGACCAACATCATGAAGGTCATTGGGCCGCTTTTTTTAACTAACCTCTACGAGGAGCTGGATCAGGCGGGGACGAACAAGACGAAACTCAAAAATCTGCTCAGCCGTTTACGCAACATCCGCATTTTTGACCCGGCCTGCGGTTCCGGCAATTTCCTGATTATAGCTTATAAAGAGCTGTGCCGGCTGGAGATTGAGAGCATCAAGCGGTTGCAAGGCCCGCAGAAATCCCTCAACTTCATGTCCAATATCAAGCTCACGCAGTTTTACGGCATTGAGCTGGATGATTTTGCCCATGAGACCGCCAAGCTCTCCCTGTGGTTGGCCGAACACCAGATGAATCTTTTATTTCAGGAGGTCTTTGGCGAATCAAAGCCCACCCTGCCGCTTACTGACGGTGGCCATATTGTCTGCGGCAATGCCACCCGGATTGACTGGCAGGAGGTATGCCCCAGGGATGAAGGGCATGAGATTTATATTCTGGGGAACCCGCCGTATTTGGGATCCACCATGCAGTCGAAGGGGCAAAAGGCAGATCTGGCGCAGGTCTTTGCGGGAATAAAAAACTATAAAAATATCGATTACATCGGCTGTTGGTTCCTGTTGGGGGCAAAGTATATCCACCAGGCCAACGCCCAAGTGGCCTTTGTCACCACGAACTCCATTAGTCAAGGTGAACAGGTTGCCATATTGTGGCCCCACATTTTTTCACTTGGGCTGGAAATTGGCTTCGCCCACCAGTCTTTCAAGTGGACCAATTATTACCGATGGGACTCTCTTCCCCCAGGAGGTAGACAGCTACCACCCCTACATTATTCGAGAAGCGCTGAACAACTGTATTGCGCACCAAGATTATACTCTTGGCGGTAAAATCAATGTGGTGGAGCGGGAAGATAGCCAACTCATCTTTAACAATATGGGTTCTTTTCTTCCGCAAACCATTGAAAACGTCATTGCGGCGGATGCGCCAGAGCCGCTCTACCGCAACCCATTTCTGGCCGAGGCCATGGTGACGCTTAATATGATTGACACCATGGGCAGCGGCATCAAAAAAATGTTCACTATTCAACGGCGGAAATTTTTCCCACTGCCGGAATACAGCTTTAACAACAATCAGGTTAAAGTAGTCGTGACCGGTAAGGTGCTCGATATAAATTACGCCAAGAAGTTGGCCCAGATGCCGAACCTAAGCCTGCATGAAATTATGCTGTTGGACAAGTTCCAGAAAGGGAAGGTCTTGAGTGATGCTGAGATCGGACATCTCAAAAAACAAAAACTCATCGAAGGACGGAAGCCCAACTTCCATATCTCTTCCCAGGTTGCCGTCAAAACAGATCAGCAGGCTGACTATCTGAAATGGAAAGGGATTGATGACGAGTATTGCCAGAAGGTTATTCTGGATTATCTTGGAAAATTCGGCAAAGGGAACAAGGCTGATTTTGAGAGGGGGTTGCTGGACAAGTTGCCGGATGTTTTAACTGTGCAGCAAAAACAGGACAAGATCAGAAACAACCTGCAAAAATTACGGAGAGAGCAGCTGATTGAAAGCAAAGGCTGGACATGGTACTTGGTTGCGCACGATTAGTTTAGCTGTTTTTTAGCTGTTTTTTAGCTGTTTTTATTGTTCCTCGCCAGAAGTGAATATGCAGAAAAAAACGCAATGTCAGATATATATCAATCAAACAAGAACGGCTAAAACAGAAATAGAAACATGTTAAAAGCTAAAACAATCAAGACGGAACCTGAGTATGACCAGGCTCTCGCCCGTATTGAAAAACTGATGGATGCCCTGCCCGCCACCTCTGAAGGTGATGAGCTTGAATTACTGGTAACTCAAGTAGAGTTATACGAAGCGCGGCACTATGCCATTGAGCCGCCTGATAAGGAACGTGCTGTCAAATTTCGGATGGAGCAGCAGGGAGAACGGTAAAAATATGCCGGATTTAGTCAACGTAACCTATGCCCGGACGGGACGCTCCATCGCTACTAATTCTCTGGGCATGCGGGAGATGCAGGCCCGGGCCTTTGCGGCCGGCAAGGCCCAATATCTGCTGCTGAAAGCCCCGCCTGCCTCGGGAAAGTCCCGCGCCTTGATGTTTCTGGGGCTGGATAAGCTCTTTAATCAGGGTCTGAAGAAGGTGATTGTGGCGGTGCCGGAGCGTTCCATCGGCAGTTCATTTGCCGAAACCGACCTGACCCGGCATGGTTTCTTTGCCGATTGGGCGTTTAATCCTGTCTGTAATTTATGCACACCCGGCGGAGTGACCGGTAAGGTCGCGGCCTTTGCCAATTTTCTGAACGATCCGGCCGAAGCAATTCTGATCTGCACCCATGCCACCCTGCGTTTTGCCTTTGAGGCGGTGGCAGCGGATAAATTTAATGATACCCTGCTGGCCATTGATGAGTTTCATCATGTCTCGGCCGACAGCGATAATCGGCTGGGCGAGGTGATACGTTTCATCATGGCCAACACCTCGGCCCATATCATTGCCATGACCGGCTCCTATTTCCGGGGTGACTCGGTGCCGGTGCTGCAGCCTGCGGACGAGGCGAAGTTTACTAAGGTCACCTATAACTACTACGAACAGCTCAATGGTTATGAGCATATGAAGACCCTGGGCATCGGCTACCATTTTTATCAGGGGCGATACCTGAGCGCCATCGGCGAGGTGCTTGATACCGATAAAAAGACGATCCTGCATATCCCCAATGTCAACGCCGGTGAATCCACCAAGGATAAACACCAGGAAGTAAACAGCATCCTTGATATCATCGGTGTCGTGAGCCACCAGGACCCGGATACCGGGGTGATTTTTGTCAAGCGGCATGGAGATGGCAAGATCATCAAGGTTGCCGACCTGGTGGAAGATAGCCAAAGGGAGCGGGACAAGATCGTCGGCTACCTGCGCGAGATGAATGCGCTGGATGATATGGACCTTAATATGCTTAAGGCCATTACCGCCTCGCTGTTAATGGAACAGGTCTTGGCCCCCAATTTCAAGTTCAAGACCAGGCGGTTTGATGATGAGCCGCCCGAGGTCGGGACCCTGAAAATCCGGGGCTTTAAGGAGCCCAGTTCGCAACGGGTGAAGGATATTGTCGAA
>JADGBM010000193.1 GCA_015231515.1 Desulfobulbaceae bacterium | reverse complement strand
TTCTGACATCTCATTATCCTTTATTCATTTGTATTGAACTTTTTGTTAACAAAATGGATCAATCTAAATTACGGCTTTAGGAAAAAATCAAACAGAAGCCTTATGTACTCCTTTCTCCAGAAAATAGACACAGGGTCAAGAATTTTTTTGGGATAAAATATTTTTTTAATGATCTCAAAACTAATCATGACTTGATTTGAAAAGAGGATTGCTGCAGACTGGGGCAAGTAGTCTTGGGTTTCCAAACTCAATGGCAACTCCCCAAAACCCTTTTTAGTGTGCATGACAACTTGCTTGGCATCTACAGATAGGGGAATTCCGCTGTTCGGTAGATGTCAAGCATGTTGTCGCCAAAGGTTAAAAAAAATTAGTAATTGGTGTTTGCCGTTTTTTCTCTCCGAATCAGAAAATATGTCGTGGCACCCGCAAAAGTTTCTCATGTCCTCCGACGAGCTTTTTGGGGCCCATTCTCGGCCACGAGAATCTTTTGCTGGCTCTTATCGTAGATTCTGATTGCATAGCGCCTGAAAGTCTAAATCAGGCACTTTTTTGCCCAAGGGATCCAGCCATTTTAGTGTTTTTTCCTTTATTTAAGGTGACTTCCGTAATGGGATCCCAATTTCGTGTCTTTCCAGACCAACGCTCCGGATGGCGTTTCCTTGCATTTTCATATACCTGCCGACGTTTGTACAGAATCTCAACATCTTTTCCCGAATGCCTCTCTGCCGGTGTTACAAACCTGATCCCACTATGCAAATGTTTGTTGTTATACCATTCCACGAAAGCATATGACCATTCCCGTGCAATTGTCAGAGTATCAAAAGGACTTTCGGGATAATTCGGTCGATATTTCTCAGTTCGAAATAAGGACTCTGAAAACGGATTGTCATCACTGACCGAGGGGCGACTGAAGGATGCTGATACGCCCAGTTCTCTAAGTTTTTCCAGCATTGTACAGCCTCTCATGGGAGAACCGTTATCGGAATGAAGCGTCAGCGTGTCAGGTGTGATGCCTTCACGAAGACAGGCATCTTCAATTAAAGCGGCTGCCCGATCTGCGGATTCAGAATCATAAACCTGGCAGGCAACTGCTTTACGACTGTATATGTCGATCACCATATATTGGTAAAAAAAGATACCTTTGATGGTTGAAGCGAGATATGTAATATCCCATGACCACACTTGATTAGGCGCTGTGGCGACATGGGGATCCGGGCGTTTACGGGTGCCCGCTTTACTGGGCTGTCTGTGAGTATTGAGGTTTTCCTCTTTCAATATCCTGTACAGACTTGACTCAGATCCAATATACATCCCCTGATCAGCAAGAGTAGGAACAATCTGGTGGGGATTGGAATCCCCGAACTCGGCTGAGTTCAACACTCTGAGAACCTCCTGCCGTTCCAAGTCACTGATTTTGTTGGCAGGAGCAGCCCGTGAGCCCTTTCGTTGATCTGAAAGTTCCTCTTTTCTGTCCTGCCAGCGCTGTAATGTGCGGGGGGCCACACCAAGCAATTCACACGCCTTACATTGCCGTGCGCCTGAATTGCAGGCCTCCTCAATCAGCTCCAGCGCCTCTTTTTTATCAGATTCCGGGATTAATCGTCCCCCTCTGCCCCCCAGATAAAGTCCGCTTTTTTTTTAAGGACCAACAAGGCGGCTGTTTCCGCAAGGGCTTTATCCTTGCGGTCCAGCTCTTTTTTCAAAACAGAGAGTTCTTTTTTCAGCCGTCGGGACTCTTTATCTCCACTGTTTCCGGGTGTCTTCGTCAATAGAGAACGGATGGCATCTTTTTTCCATTCATCAAGGTTATGAGCAAACAAACCCTTTCCACGACACCAGCGGAGTCGTTCTTCTTCAGACATAGTTCCAGTTGTCATTAACGCCTCAATACGATCGGATCCACTCCAGTCACAAGGTCGATTTTCCAGTCTGCTCATCTTGATCTCTCCATTTGTCTTATAATGTTTCAACCAATACGTCAGTGTTGAACGACCTATACCGGCTTCTTTTGCTATCTGATCCTGGGTTTGATTGCCCATACGAACTTTTCTTATCACAGCTTGTTTCATTGACAAAGGGTAGCCCATAAAATTTTACCTCAATGCCCCCCTGGGTGATTTCCATTTGAGGCGACAACTTACCCTGACACAGGGGGTGTTTTGGGCTTAGCGCATCATTTAATAACCGAAATAACAATTTCAGGAGAGGCATTATTGAGACTTGGACTTTGCTGTGTATTCAAAGAGCACCCTATTAAATTTCGAAGAACAACGGTTAAATATATTACTCGGTTTACCGAAGAACAGCGGAAACAACGCCTGGCCCGTTTATGCGCCGAGAATGCTGAAAGCCTGTTAAAAGCACTTGAATTTTGCCGTGAGAATAAAATTGGCTCCTTTCGGATAAACAGCCAGATCCTTCCTTTAAAGACACACCCCGAGATGGGCTACGATATTGCAGAGCTTCCCGGTTCAGATGAGATTATCAATGCTTTCAAAGCATGCGGCATCTTTAGTCAAAAACATGACATCCGGACAACCTTCCATCCCGACCAGTTTATTATCCTGTCATCACCCAATCCGGATGTGGTTAGCAGGTCCATTCTGGATCTTGAATACCAGGCTCAGGTAGCAGAATGGGTTAATGCTGATGTGATCAACATTCATGCAGGCGGGGTTTATGGAGACAAACCGTCTGCATTGTTACGCCTTATAAAAACAATCGAAACACTGCCTGACCGGGTTAGAAAAAGACTGACTCTTGAAAACGATGACAGAAGTTATTCACCAATGGACATCTTGCCAGAGTGTACCCAACTCAATATTCCAATGGTGTATGATGTTCACCATCACAGATGCCTTCAGGATAAGTTAAGTATCGAAGCGGCGACAGAAGAAAGCTTGAAAACCTGGGAGTGCGAGCCATTGTTTCATATATCATCGCCTAAAGATGGCTGGGGGGCTTCCAACCCCAGAAAACACCACGATTTTATCGATATCAATGATTTGCCTAAAAACTGGATATCTCTGAATATAACCTTAGAAGTGGAGGCAAAGGGAAAAGAACTCGCTATAAAACGATTGATGAAAGATATAGAAATGCTCTAATGGTTTTTTAAAGGTCCCGAAGTAAAAATACTGTTAAAACAATAGTTAAAAAAGGAAAATAAAAATGGAACTTGAACTTTACTTTGAAAGCATAAACGCAACAGGGATTAAACAATGACAGATAAAAGTATTTCAACTGAAGATCTTGGTGATCTGAACGTTCTAAATGAGCAGGGAGAACAGGTAAACTTATCATCCCTTTGGGGCCAAAGGACAGCGGTTTTAGTGTTTGTCAGGCATTTTGGCTGAGTCTTCTGTCGTCAGCAGGTTGCTGGTCTTGCACATAACGCAGAACGGTTCAGGCAAAGTAAGGTCGATCTCATCGTAATTGGATCGGGTAATCCCGAGCACTTCAAGGAATTTCGTGAAAACACAGGATATGGCGGGTTACTTTTCTCCGACC
>JADGBM010000192.1 GCA_015231515.1 Desulfobulbaceae bacterium | reverse complement strand
ACGAAGTTATTAAGGGCAAACGGGCCTATGGCTGCTCCAACTGGAAAGAAGGCTGTGGTTTTGTCCTTGAGCCGGACTGTAAGGGCCTGACGCTCACGGGTCAACAAATTCAAATACTACTACAGCAGCATGTACTCCCAAGTCCGGTACAGATCAATAATGAACCGCGAATGCTTATCCTCTCCACCAGAGGTGTAGTAATGGATCTCCGGTTACCCTCGGCCGATCGCCAACAGAAAGAGGGTAAAGCAGATCATCCGTCAAAAAAAGCCCCGGCCAAGAAGAGCAGGAAACCACTCCCACCGAACAACTGATTTTCTTGGGTCTCCCGGACTAAATAGCCCTGTAGCAGAACCAACAGTCCAGCGGACCTAATAGCTCAAATAAAGTTCGTAAAGCCCTTCGTGAAAAAATAAGGTACAGTGTCCCTATTCCACAAACCAGAACAAGGAGGCTTTATGGAGCAAATAGAAGCGAAAATTGAGAATGGCGACTGTCTGGATGTACTCAGAAATTATCCCAATAATTTTTTTAATTTAATTGTCACATCCCCACCTTATGCCGACAGCAGAAGTAAAACGTATGGCGGTATTAAGCCAGATGCTTACGTTGAATGGTTTTTGCCAAGAGCAAAAGAATTCTTTCGGGTTTTAAGACCAGACGGCACGTTTATCCTAAACATTAAAGAAAAAGCTGTTAATGGAGAACGCCACACATATGTACTGGAATTGATATTAGCTTTAAGAAAGCAAGGTTGGCTGTGGACAGAAGAATTTGTTTGGCATAAAAAAAATTGTTTCCCTGGTAAGTGGCCAAATCGCTTTAGGGATTCATGGGAGAGGTGCCTACAATTTAACAAATCCAAAAAAATTAATATGTACCAAGATGAAGTAATGGTACCTATGGGTGATTGGGCAAAAACCAGACTAAAAAATTTAAGCGACACAGACCGCACCCGTGATGAATCAAAGGTTAATAGTGGTTTTGGTAAAAATATTTCAAACTGGGTTGGTCGTGACATGGCATATCCTAGTAATGTGTTGCATTTCGCGACAGAGTGTTACAATAAAAATCATAGTGCCGTTTTCCCAAAAGCCTTACCTGAGTGGTTTATAAAGCTATTCACCAAAGAATATGACTGGGTTCTTGACCCTTTTGTTGGTTCAGGCACCACCGCAGAGGTAGCACAAATTTTAAACAGAAACTCAGTGGGGGTTGAAGTCCTCCCTGAATATTGCGAACTTGCAAAAGAAAGAACAGCCCATTATCAATACCGGCTATGTGAGGATGAAGTAAAATATGAAACCAATAACAAGAGAAAAAATAGCGGAGTATGTAGAGCAAAACATTCCGGTTTTCCACCGCAACCGAATAGAAAAATTGAAAAAACTCAAGTTGAAGGAAGTGCTCAAGCGTAAAAATCCGTACCTTTTTAAAGTCAAAAATATCACAACCGCTGGTGATTTTATCAAAACTATTCTTGACGCTCATTTGTCTTCCCAAGAAGAAACTTTGTTTGGTGGTTTTCTTGAAGGGTTATCTATCTATATTTG
Source organism: Desulfobulbaceae bacterium (assembly GCA_015231515.1). NCBI lineage: Bacteria > Pseudomonadati > Thermodesulfobacteriota > Desulfobulbia > Desulfobulbales > Desulfobulbaceae > Desulfobulbaceae bacterium. Next base: position 2,026 of record JADGBM010000192.1, on the reverse strand, counting down.
CAACTATGTTTACAATGGTACAAAATCATCTGCTGAAGGAGTTGATCTAGAACTTGAGAAAGACAACTCTAAATACATTGTTTCCATAAAATCAGGGCCAAACTGGGGCAATTCGAGTCAAATAAAAAAGATGAAAGATAATTTCCGAAAAGCCAAAAGAATTTTAGGAACCAACATCGCCTCTTCCCATAATGTCATTGCTGTCAACGGTTGTTGCTATGGGAAAGACAATTCCCCGGACAAGGGAGAATATTTAAAGTTATGCGGTCAGCGGTTTTGGTCATTTGTTTCCGGGAACGATAACTTATACACAGAAATAATTGACCCTCTCGGCCATAAAGCAAAAGAAAAAAATGATCTATTCTTTGATGAGTATGGCAAAGTCATCAATAAGTTCTCTCTTGAGTTTATAGAAATGTTTTGTGATCCAACCGGAGCAATCCACTGGGAAAAAGTAATCAAATTCAACTCTAGTGAAAAATAAGGTGGAACCAGCGATTTAATTCCCAGCCAGAAGCTGTTCAAAAGGGGTACAAAAGGCCATGCAAGAAACAAAACAAAAGGGGGTCGTACCAAGCTGACTCCAGTCCCTAAATAGCTCAGATGTACCATTAGGAATGAACTTATAGGAGGACAAAGCAATGCAAAAAACACCACAGATAGTTCCAATTTCCGATTTGCGCCAAAATGCTAGCGGCATTGTAAAACACTATCATCTTCTCACGACCCACTTTTCATTACTCAGAGAGGGCGAGCCGCTGCCGTTATGATGAGCATGCAGGAGTATGAATACAACCAACATGAATTAGAGATATTGCGCTTGCTTGCTCGTGGGGAAAAGGAAATAGACGCTGGCATTGGCTATGACCTAGAATCAGTTCTTGCTGAAGCCGACGAAATGCTGGAAGACTAAAAGGATGGAAATTTCCTTCACTCCGGCAGCACGTAATCAATTTTTGCAAGCTATAGCGTACATCCGGAGCGACAAACCTTCTTCAGCGATTTCATTTCGTGAAAAAGCAGAAAAATCTCTTTCTAGGCTTATTGGGTATTCAGGGGACACTTCCCAGTTTTTAAAGTCGACAAAATCAGGGAAGTGTCCCTAAATAATGGCACAGCTCTCTTTTTCAGTTTATTAATTGCCGATCTCAAGCATGGAGCCCCATGACTTTGTTTCGTTTTTCTCGAAGTTGATAGGGTCTTTGATGAACTTTACAATTTTCCGGGCAATCACCGGTGCATCTTGCAAAATAGCATCTTCCCCGGCAAAATTGTCGATTGCCAGAATAGGCATTATTGTTTGCTCTGTTATCAGTCGTTCAGCAATGATATCACCGCTTTTAACAACTTTGACAAAGATTTTTGTAGTTGACCAGTCCAAGCCAAAACCAAACCAAAATCGGTCGCGTTCATTGCCCCCGTTAATTTCTTCCAAGGTTGTGTGAACAACAAGTTCTGGGTTTGATTCATCATATTTGAAGTTTGGATTTTCTCTCTGTAATGACACCCTAATGTTAGCTGCGAGAATTTGACAATAGTCTCCGACAAAATCCGCCCTGATCTTTGTCACTTTGGTATTGTCACAATTAAGCACAGAGGAAAAACTCTTGACCTCTGCAATAGAGTAAGAGCTATGAATGCTGCTTTTGTCTGGCACGGTTGAAGCACATCCGGCCAGGTAGAGTAAGGCTGGAAGAAGAATGATCGTTGTGAGTATGTTCATGGACATCTCCTCTTGAGATTTTTCTCTTTGCATTAATAATGTTAAAACAAAAAGCATAAAAAATTAAAGGTATATCTACCAAAAACATCTGTTTTAGTCTCACATTTGTTTCAATTATTGCCCAATAACTACAGGATCAAGACTGAAGAGATCTGACATTAACCATGCGCTTTGACATCCATCTCAATGCCGTATTTTTTTATTCTGTGCCAGACCGTGACTCTGCTCACTCCGAGTATGGCTGCCGCTTTTGTCTTGTTCCCTCGCACCGCCTGGAGGGCCTCAATTAGCTGCTGCTTTTCC
>JADGBM010000191.1 GCA_015231515.1 Desulfobulbaceae bacterium | reverse complement strand
CTTCTTCCACCTCTACTGTACATTCCGGCAATACCAAAATTTTACAGCTGTCTATTTTGACCGGCTGCAGACCAAAGATATGGGTTCCATTGCCTGCAGATCGACAGGCCTGGCGCACCTTGAACAGGCCCTGGCCGGAGAAGGCGGCGTGCTTCTGATGTCGCATTTAGGCAATTGGGAGATGGCGGCTCACCTTCTGCAGTCGCAATATAACAACCTGAAATTACTGCTCTACATGGGGATCAAGGAGAAAGAGGATATTGAAGGTATCCAGAAGCAAAGTTTACGAAAATCAGGAATCACCATAGTTGGCATCGACAGAGATGGCGGCTCCCCATTTGATGTGGTTGACGGAATCCAATTCATAAAATCAGGTGGTCTGGTCTCTTTGGCGGGTGATATCGTCTGGCGAAAGGAACAGCGCAGAGTTCAGGTGAAATTCCTTGGCCATTGCGCCTATCTGCCGGAAGCGCCTTTTGTCTTTGCACTGGTATCTGGTGCACCGCTCTACATTTTTTTTACTTTCGGAAACAAAAAGGACGGCTACCATTTCACCCTCTCTAAACCTATTTACATCAAGCCAACTTCAAGGGCACAACGGGGTGAGTCAATCCGCAATGCTGCTCAACAATATGCAGATCTGCTGGAAGAGAGCCTAAAACAACACCCTTTTGAGTGGTACCACTTTGATCGCTTTGTCGATGAGTGTGTCTGATGGGACAAACAGTTATTTTGTTCGAGAGTTCTCTGTAACAACAGTGTATGTTTTTCTGGAAAGATATCACTTAAGTCGGCCACTTTCTCCTGTTTCAGGTAAGCTTATGCGGATTTTAAAAAACGTTGTCTTTACAGCACTGCTGCTTTTTTTCCCTTCGGGTTGGGCTTTTGCTCTGCCTTCTGGCATTGATTGTCCGAGTGGCGCTCTTAAATTTGGCATGTCGACGGCATTGAAGGTAGGGTTGTCAGTGAAGCGGCCATTAAGCCAATGGGTAATCTCCTGGAGAACAATCTGCATGGATTCCAGGCTGATCCCTTGCTCCAGAACGAGTTCGTCATCTCTTTGAATATATTTTTTGCTCCTGCCATTATGCATGAGCAACAGGCTTTTTACCGGTGATGCATACTCCCAGCGCAAAGAGCCGGGTGCTTGATAAATAAAGAATCCCTTTGAAATGATTGGCCGGGCCAGAATCTTCAGATGCTTTTCCTGGGTGAACTCAGCCCGGACAGCTTTAAGCTGGCGGGCATTTTGACTGATTGTTTCCCACTCCCCAGCCTGACAGAAAGATGTCAGGCTAAGCAATATCAGTAAAAAAAAGCTGGTGAATTGTGTTTTCATAAATTGAATACTGGAATCGTAAAACTGATTAATTCGGCTTCCAACGAACTGAACACCTATGGTTCTTTAAAACATGCCGCCGTTCACAGATATAACCTGGCCGGTGACGTAGGAAGCGTCATCAGAGCAGAGAAATCGAACCACTTTGGCAACCTCATCCGGTTTACCGATTCGGGCCATAGGGATCATGGTTTTAATGTTTTCAATGGGAGCCGCTTTAATCATTTCGGTATCAATAAGCCCTGGAGCAACAACATTAACTCGGATGCCCATACGGGCGACTTCGCTAGCCACAGCCTTGCTGGCGGCGGTCAGCCCGGCCTTGGCGGCAGAGTAATTTGCCTGGCCGCGATTTGCCATGAGCGCTGCAGCTGAAGATATGGAAACAATCACACCTTGCCTCTTACGCACCATTTTTTCCAGTACCGGTTGGGTCAGGTTGTAAAAACCGTCCAGGCTTGTACTAATAACTTTCTGCCAGTTCTCCTTGGGCATCATTACAAAGAGGCCATCGGCAATGATTCCGGCGTTGTTGATCAGGATATCGATGCCGCCATGTCGTTGGGCAACATCATCGATTACAATGCTGACGGCTTGGGTGTCACGGACATCAAATTGGCATATCTCACCGGCGCTGCCGGCTTCTATGACCATCGCAAGGGTTCGCTCTGCCCCAGCCTTGTCTGACATGTAATTGATGATAAGGTAACAACCGGACTTGGCAAGTTCAATGCAGATGGCTCTGCCTATTCCCTTGCTGGCCCCGGTCACAATGGCTACTTTTTTTTCAGTGGTTTCAGATCTCATTTTGGGGCGCCTGGAATAATTGTAAGGTTATCTCTCCGATAATATCGCTGCCTAACCAGGAAACGCTGGAGGTGACCCGGAGATTGTCATATTTATTAGAGTTCTCGGATCTGGTAATAATTTTGCTGTGCAGTGGTATGCACTCTATGTTGAAAACAGCCTTTTTCACACCCACAAGCCAGCCCATCGAAACTGAATGAAGACCTTTTTTGGTGATTCTGTCCCAGCCGTTGCAAACGCCGGCACTTTGGGCCGCTAGTTCCACCAGGATAAGGGGCTGAACGCCATTAGCAGTCAGCAGCGGCCATGATTCTTTGACAAATGCTGCGGTAACAGCATACTCTTTTTCTATCTCAACGATGTGATCAATAAGGACCATATGCCCACGGTGTGGGATCAGGTCCTCAATCTTGATTTCAGTAAAGTCGTGCTCAGCCATAGAAGAGAAAAGGAAGAATCGTTGTCGTTTAGAAAAACAATAGTGAAATCACAGCAAATGAGATGACAAAAAAAACAGGTTATTATATAACACCAATTGCTTTCTGGTTCAATTCAAACCGTAAACCGCAACCTTAAAGCTGTTGGCATCAGGGGTTGGTCGATGCTTGCCGGCAGTTTAATATGATCCTGGAACTGGACTTTTCAAAAAGATAATGGATGAATTATTAAGAGATTTAAAAATAAAACTTATTGCCGCCCTTAATCTTGTGGATGTGAATCCTGATGATATTGATGAAAATGCCCAGTTTGTCGGTGGTGAACTTGGGATTGACTCGATCGATGTTCTTGAAATGGTGGTCATGATTGAAAAAGAGTACAAGGTTACGATCAACAACAAGGAAATCGGGGAGAAAGTCTTCTCTACTCTGACAAGCCTTGCCCAATACATCAGAGAAAATTCTTCAACGGTACCTTCTTGACCGGCGAGAGAGTTTTTATTGCCGGAATGGGGATTGTCTCTCCGCTCGGGTCAGGCCTCACTGCCACAGAACAGGCGCTTTGGGACAACCACAGTGCTATCAGGCCGCTACAACTGTTTTCTCTCAGGCAAAATACCCCGCTCCCAGTTGGAGAAGTCGATACTTTTCTGCCAGATGACCCTCTTCCCCGAACGCATCAGCTTGCTCTTTCTGCCGCAGCTCAGGCAATGCAAAATTCCGACCTGCCACCTGATGCCGTAGTATTAGGGACCACAACCGGTGGCATACTTTCTACCGAAATGTTGCTGCTTAAAGGAGAACAACGCCCCCAATTTTATCACTATCACGGCTTAAGCACTGTGAGTGAAGAAGTTGCCAATCGGTATGGCTGTGTGGGCCCTGCCCTTACAGTTTCAACGGCCTGCTCTTCCGGTGCAGTGGCTATAAAAATAGCCTTGGAGATGCTAAAGTCAGGAGAGGCCGATCGGGTTCTGGTCGGTGGCGTTGATTCTCTT
>JADGBM010000190.1 GCA_015231515.1 Desulfobulbaceae bacterium | reverse complement strand
AAGGTATCCGTTATGCCATAGAAGATATGACTGAGATCCGCCTCATGGCTGTGCGGACACCGCCAAACGGCTGACTGTTTTCTAAATTTACCGATCCGAAAATTTAATCAATATGGCGGTCAACGTACCGAGCTAAAATCTCTGCCGTTGCCTTCGGTGGTTTAACCTGCAGAAAATGATCAATAATGGCATGTGCCAGCTCATGGCCGAGCATTCCGGCGTTCACATCAGCAGCTGACACATACACACTATTTTCTTCAAACACATACCAGGCCCTGATCCTGCATTGACCGCTGTGAAACTTATTATAAGCAGCTTGAAGCTTACTCTTGTCTGAGTAAACCTTAATTGAGACCTTTTCCATTGCCTTTCTCATATCAAGAATTTCCTGAACTCGACCAAACAGACCGTCCATTTTCAGGGCCAACTCTCCCGCTGCGCCACTACCCTTTTTGGCAGAAAAAAACGTGCTTAAGCCAGCCGCTGCCCTTTTAAAATGAATTTTTTCATTGAATATTCGGACATCACTTTCTGTTTGAAAAAACACGCGGGTGTAATGAGTTTCAAGTGTAAGCCAGGTTGACTGCAACTCTGCGCCTGAGGCTGTATCACATACGAAAACCAGCAACACAACTGCCAACACAGCCGATATTTTGTCTATTATGCGGTTCACTTTAAGAAGATGCAAGGCTCGTCAGGCTGAATAATTAAACAGGAACTACGCACCTAACTGCTCGGCAATTTCCTCCTGGATACGCCGTATGCCAGCTAGCAGCTCATCGCTGGCATCAAGACTCACTGCCTTCTCATGAAGAGCAGTCACTTCGTTTTGAACCAAGACTGCCTTTTGATACAAACCGGCCGTCATCTCATTAAAGGTGTCAGCCAGAATCCCCACCTGATCTTTTTTCCGAAACTGAATCTGGTGCCCAATGTCGCCGGCAATCACGGCCTTTAAGCCTTGTTCAAGCCGGTACAATGGCCCGGCAATTTTATGTGAGATAAAAAGAGTTACAATAATCACACCAACCGAAACCAAACCAAAAACAATCAGGTTAGACAGCAAGACCGCCGGCAACATAGCCGAAGCGGTGCTTTCAATAATTAGTCTTGAGTTATTATAGGAAGATGTGAGCGTCTCACGCGAAAGGAAAAAAATAAGTCCGATGGAAAGGCCTGAACCCACCATTACCAGTAGGCAGAACTTCAGAATAAAGTTTGCTTGAAAGCCTTTCTTAATGAAGTACTGTCTTCGCACATATCGTGTTTTATCGCTCATATTTGTAATCCGTTAGTTTTCTTTTAGTAACTCACTGTCGATTTCCAGTTTCGCACTCTCCTGCAGTTGCTCAATCCACTCCTGCAAAGCAGCACTTTTCTTTGCTTCACGTATCTCTCGCTCAATCTCTGGTCGCATAGAACTAATTTCGACCTGTTCTTCGGACCTGCCTGACCTCATTTGTTGAATCCTGCCCTCAATCTCTTCTTCGCTCACCAGAATTTTCTTGGAAATTTCTGCACTCCTGATGGCGATGAGATTACGTACCAGCGTTGATTCCCAATAACGTTCAATAGTCTTGACGAATTCATCTTCACGGTCAAGATCCATTCGTTTTGCCTCTTGAATGAGAAGTTCCTTACGAATTAGATCATTTAAAAATTCCCGTTTGCTTTTTTCTGTTAGCTTATAGTCTGTTTCATATTCCACTTCTTCGGCTAATTGAGACCTGAAATCGTCAAGATAAATTTCATAATTATTAACTTTGGCCAAAACCTTCTGCTTTACCGCTTCTTCGCTGGAACACGATACGAGAAGCAATAGAACAACACAAAAAAAAGTGAATCTTGATATTTTCATACTGTTACTCCACCGCAGGCCTCTTTTGAAATCGACAAAGTGTCTCATTTCACAAAAACCCTTTATTTCTTATTAGTTTTTCCATCTAAAACCTGCCGAACAATCATGGCAAGCTCATGATGAGAAGCAGGTTTCATCAAAAATGATGAAACTCCGTACGCCTTGGCGGTATCTGCATTAACCTTAGAACTATAACCAGTACATAGAACCACCGGTATATCAGGGCGGATAGCCGCAACCTTCTGGGCAAGCTCATTTCCTGTCATACATGGCATGGTCTGATCCGTTACAATCAGATCAAAAGCCTCCGGCTGTTTTTCAAATAAACCAAGTGCTTCAACGCTGTTTGTCATCGTTGTAACTGTGTACCCCAGCCCTTCAAGTATCTTTTTCAAAACCTCAACAATACTCATTTCGTCATCAACAACAAGAATCCTTTCATGGCCAGTCATAAGTGGGGGGATGATTTGCGTTCTTTGTGACGAATCCGCCTGAACAACCGGGAAATAAACTCGAAACTCCGAGCCAACCCCCGGAGTGCTCTCAACCTCAATCATCCCTTCATGACTCCGCACTATCCCATGCACAACGGCAAGTCCCATACCCGAGCCTTTATCTATATCTTTAGTCGTAAAATAGGGATCGAAAATATGCGGCAAGACCTCAGGCTTAATCCCTTCACCCGTATCTTTTACCGAAAGCATAAGATACTCACCTGGGTTCATGGAGGGCTCAGCAAGCAAATCTTCCTTTTTAAGAGTGACATTTTTCAACTCCACCCGTTTTTTTCATCCATCGCATGCTTGGCGTTCGTACACAGGTTCATAATTATTTGATGAATCTGGGTCGGGTCTGCCAGGATAACACCACAATCTGTATCGATTTTCCGTTGAATCTCAATGGTAGTTGGAAGCGTAGCCCGAAGAAGCTTTAATGCCTCCTTAATCATCACAGAGATCTGCATAGGAACCCTATCCTGCTTAGATTTACGGCTGAAAGCGAGAATCTGTTTCACCAGATCGCGGGCACGGTAACCACCCTGCAAAACTTTCTCCAGCATCTCTCGGGCAGGATTGTCTTTGGGGATCTGATCAATGGCCAAATTTGAAAACCCAATTATTGCAAAGAGGATATTATTAAAGTCATGAGCTATGCCGCCGGCCAGCGTACCCATCGCCTCCATTTTATAAGCCTGCCGCAGTTGTTCTTCCAGCTGTAGTTTCTCTTCTTCATTTTTTTCCCGTTCAACCAGTGCGAGACACAAGGTGTCAATCATCTGATTAAAAGACTCTTCGACAACCTTTAACTCATCACGCGCAGACGACCCGATATCAACTTTAGCTGAAGAGAGGTTATCCAGACTAATTTTTTGGGTTGCCGTGGCTAACTCGGTGAGAGGTTTTCGTATCAGTCTATTTGAAAACCAGAGAAAGATAAACCACAAGGCCACCGTCTTAATAACAGCATTGAACACCAGCAGAAAAAATTGAAGCTTGACTCTCTGAAAAATCACTGTGGTATTTGAAAAAAGTGTAACCTCCCCCAGGCGCTTCGTTTCGCTTTCATAGGTGTAAAAGATTGGAAACGAGTGCTGGAACAAACTAAATTTATACTTTTTTTCATGAGGAATAGTAACTGCGTCTGATTTCAGGCCCAAAAGGTTTACTTGGAGGCCCACATCACCTGACTCGCCAGCCCTGTCCACAATTCCTCCGGCTGCAATATTTTCCCCATCGGTGCTGACAATTGTAACACCAACGATAGTTGGTATTTCCAGCATTCCTGCTAGTGTCGATACAAGCGCTTCAGTGTCAAGATGCCACAACTCTGCGGCCAGAACGTTTTCAAATGTTTTCTGAATA
>JADGBM010000189.1 GCA_015231515.1 Desulfobulbaceae bacterium | reverse complement strand
TATGACGTCTCCGCTATGAAAAAAGAGAATGAGGACAAACTTATCTCTTCAATTACCAAGATGCTTGATGAGGACCCTACCTTAAGGCTGTCCAGGGAGCCTCAGACCCACCAGATTCTAATCTCTGGTGTTGGCCAGATTCACCTCAAGATTGTCGGTGAAATAATTAAACGCAAATTTGGTGTCAATATGCAGCTCGAACTCCCCAAGGTACCATACAAGGAGACGATTAAAGGAAAAACCAAGGTTCAGTACAAACATAAAAAGCAGTCTGGCGGAAAAGGACAATACGCCGACAACTGGCTTGACATTGAACCACTTCCACATGGCGGTGGTTATGAGTTTGAAGACCGAATTATCGGTGGAGCGATTCCGAAACAGTACATTCCTGCTGTGGACAAAGGCATCCAAGAGGCTATGGCAAATGGAATTTTGGCCGGCTACCCTGTTGTTGACGTAAAAGTTGGTCTCTTCGACGGATCATTTCACAATGTGGACTCTTCAGAGATGGCATTTAAAATTTCCGGATCCATGGGCTTTAAAAAGGGTGCTCTGGAGGCCAATCCCGTGCTCCTCGAGCCAATCATGAACATGTCCGTCCAGATCCCTAAAGACTGCGTTGGTGATGTTATCGGAGATATTAACAGCCGTCGCGGCAAGGTTATGGGCATGGATTCTGAGGCAAAACTTGAAGTAATTACCGCCCAAGTACCTATGTCTGAGATTCTGGAATACGCCCCCGACCTTACCTCAATTACCAGCGGCCGAGGATTCTTCAGCACTGAATTCTCTCATTACGAGGAGGTTCCAGCCCATCTTACCGATGCCATTATTGCCGCCTCAAAAGAGCAACCTTGAGAAAGGGGAGCTCGTAAGACAGCCCAAAGCGAAAACTATACTATGGCAATAAACAAAACCAAATATTCATTTACTTGCGGAGTACTTACCCTGAGCGACAAAGGCTCTCAAGGTTTACGAACTGATACCAGCGGCCCTTTGCTCATTGAGATTCTAGAAGCCGCCGGCTTCACCAATACCGCTTACAAAATCATTGCCGACCACCATGAAACCATCACACAAACTCTTATTGAATGGTCCGACCTAAAAAAAATCGATCTTATTGTGACAACTGGGGGAACCGGCCTCAGCCCCACCGATGTGACACCCGAGGCAATGAATGATGTCCTGGAAAAAGAGATTCCAGGAATCAGCGAGGCTATGCGGTCAGCAAGTATGAAGATCACCCCGCGAGCAATGCTGTCACGAGGTAAAGCAGGAGTTCGCGGGAAGAGCCTGATCGTAAATCTGCCCGGCAGTCTGAAGGCAGCCAGAGAAAACATTGAGGCAGTGCTTGATACACTGCCTCACGCAATTGATAAAATTAAGGGTAGTACTGAGGATTGCGGCTAAAGGAAGGGGGGGGGAACAAGCGCCTTACTGGCAGGCAATTTCAACCTGAGAACTCTTCTTGCCCTTTCTGGCTGCAATTTCACCAATGACATAGGCCGTTTCACCTAAGGCCGCCAACTGAAGCATTATATCATCAACTTTTTTATCCCCGACAATCAACACCATTCCAATACCACAGTTAAAAGTACGGCACATCTCCTCGGCAGAAACGTTCCCTTTTTTCTGTAGAAAATCAAAGATCGGCATTTGGGGCCAGGCCTTGCAGTTAAGAACAGCTTTACAGCCCGCCGGCAGAACACGCGGGATATTATCAATAAATCCGCCGCCGGTGATATGCACAATTCCACGGATCTTGAAATTTTTAATCAGATTCAAAACAGTTTCAGTATAAATCCGGGTGGGACGCAGCAACTCCTCGCCCAAGGTACACCCGAGTTCTTCAACATGATCTTCCACCGAAAGTCCCAACTCCTCGAAACAGATTTTTCTGACCAGAGAGTAGCCGTTACTGTGGATGCCGCTTGAGGCAAGCCCTATAAGCTTATCTCCAACCTTGGTTTCCGAGCCGTCAATAAGTTCATTTCTTTCAGCGATACCAACCGTAAAACCGGCAAGATCATATTCGCCTTTTGAATACATGCCCGGCATCTCCGCTGTTTCACCACCAATAAGGGAGCATTTCGAGATTTCACAGCCTTTAGCAATCCCTCTGACCACATCAGTGGCCTGCTCAACATTAAGATGACCAACCGCCAGATAATCCAGAAAAAACAGCGGCCGAGCTCCGGAAACAACTATATCGTTCACGCACATTGCCACCAGATCAATACCAATAGTATCATGCTTATTACACAGTTCGGCAATCTTCAGTTTGGTGCCCACACCATCGGTTGACGACACTAAAACAGGATCCTTATAGCGGTCACCACCCAAGGCGAAAAGCCCGCCAAAACCACCTATTCCAGTAAGCACACCACGTTGGAAGGTTGCTGCCACAAGTGGCTTTATTTTATCAATAAAATCATTTGCTTTGTCAATATCAACGCCGGATTCAGCATATCGCGAAACTTTTTTCTCAGTCATAATCTTCTTTTGTTTTTAGATAATATTGGAATTGCTATGCGTAGAGTGAGGTTATTTATGATGCTTCACTTTTTGTATTCAATAAAGCAAACATTTCTATTAATCCCACTCAGGTAAAAAGTCAATTTGTAATTTACTGTGACCAGTCTAAGCTTCTGCCAAAAACACTACTATGTATCACTATTTTCGAAACAACTCCCATAAAACGTTGCCAGCTGGCCGCATGTCGCCCCTTGCATTAATGGGCCTTAAAGGCACGATCACAGGATCACAGCGGCCCTTATATCGAATATCATGGCCGGGCTCTTTTAGATTGACAAAATTTCAGATTGAAAGTAACCAATTTTTATTGGTTTTTAGATAGGATCACGACGCCGTAGTGATTTTCGACGCTGGCCATGGCACCCAGGCCAACGGCATATAGCCCAAAACCCTCCAGGGGGGGGCTGGTGAGGCGCGAAATGTCTTTATCCATTACATGGGTGTACATATCGGTTGTCTTGACATCGTGTAGCAGAATGGTGTAGCAGAATGGGGTCGGGCCACGCTAAGTATTTGAAAACATAACAAATCATTGTCGGAAATAGGCCTTTTGAGGGTCTATAATGGCAATTTGGAGTTCAAAAATAGTAATATAAGTAATAAATAGAGTAATAAATAGGAAATAAATAGGGTCAGAGTAAAATTAATCCCGTGATTCGTCGATTAAAGGGGCGAGGCCATTCCGCAACTCATCCAAGTACAAACGAAAGTCGATGTTTTTTTCGTCTTTGGCAGCCTTTTCAATGCTCAATGCCAGTTCAGCCCAATCATCAATACCGAGACCGAGCAGAGCGCCTTTGATCGTATGGGCTGCTCTCATGAGTTCCGGATAATTTTTTTGTTGCAGAGCGTTTTCTGCATCAGCAAAATTCTTAATCATTGGTTTTTGTATACCCTGAACGAGAAAATCAATTTTTGATTGGGGAAATTTGTACTTTGATGTGAGATGGTTTCTGATCGAAGACAGGGAGACAGTTTTTTTCTCCGATGAACCGTTTTGGGAAGTGGAAGCGGACTTCTTAGTCGGGAGAGAAGCCTGGCCCCCCTTTTGGAAAATGATGTTCAATGCACGATAGATTTCTTCTTCCTCAAATGGTTTTGCCACATAATCATCCATGCCTGCCTCAAGGCATTTTTCCCGATCTTTGACCATGGCATTCGCAGTCAAGGCAATAATAGGAATATGGCTCTTATAAATTTTAAGGGATA
>JADGBM010000188.1 GCA_015231515.1 Desulfobulbaceae bacterium | reverse complement strand
TGAACACATCAAAATTTTGCTTTTTTCCATATCATCCACAATGCTACAATAAATAGCAGCGAAGAATTCAGGCAACTTAACTAATCAAACACACAAGCCACCAGAGACAATCCATCAACATCATACTCACAAAGTACTAAATCAATCCTCTCCTGAGTCAGTGTATCCAAAAACAATACTGCCCCAGCCCTCCTTTGGCATAAGCAAGTCCCAACCGCACTTAGCTTAGCCCGGGGAGAACCGGGGCCTAAAAGTTAATTAGAATTTGCCGAACTCTGAGTCATCCAAGGCTATTACCTCAGATGGTTTTGGTGATTTGACGGAAGAACTGCCTCCTCCCCAATCATCATTGCCATACGATCTAGCCGAAGGAGATGGTAACGCTCGATGTTTAGCGGCAGACTGTCTCCCACCTTTAACTTTAAATTGTGACATCAAGGCCTTCATATGCTCAGCCTGGCTGGAAAGTTCTTCAGCAGCGGCCGCACCTTCTTCTGCACTGGCGGTATTTGTTTGGGTTACCTGGTCAATTTGGGTCAGTCCCTGGTTAACCTGAGCGATCCCTTCGGCCTGCTCATTTGAGGCAGCTGCAATTTCACCAACGAGATCTGTTACCTTCGATACGGATGTGACTATTTCATTTAATGACTCAGCCGTTTGAGTTGCGATGTCAGTACCGTTTTTGGTCTTCTCAACCGACCCTTCAATCAGTTCGGCTGTTTCTTTGGCAGCTTTTGCACTTCGGGCGGCAAGGTTTCTAACCTCTTCAGCAACAACAGCAAAGCCCTTACCATGACGACCAGCCCGAGCTGCCTCAACAGCAGCATTTAAGGCCAGTAGATTGGTTTGGAAGGCAATTTCGTCAATAACTTTAATGATTTTGGAGATACTCTGACCTGCAGCATTGATTTCGCCCATGGCGGAAACCATATTCTGCATTTGCTGATTACCTTTTTCCGCAGAGTTACGGGCTTCGGCGGCCAAGGTATTTGCCTGAGTGGCATTTTCAGCATTGGTCTTGGTCTGGGATCCCATTTCAGTCATGGAAGAGGTGATCTGTTCTAGTGAGGCGGCAGATTCTGTGGCGCCCTGCGACAAGGACTGGCTTGAATCAGAGACTTGAGAAGAACCGGAGGCGATCTGCTCGGTAGCGGAGTTTATTTCACCAACCAGACGATTGAGGTCTTCGCCGGTTTTTAAGAGGGCATTGCCGATGACATCGCGTTCATCATGGGGTTTGGCAACAAAAGTAAGGTCTCCTTGCGCCAGTGATTGCAGGGCTGCTACCACTTCATGCTGCAGGGTGTCGGCAAACTGGTCCATGGTATTTGCCATCGTACCGATTTCATCAGCGCGTTGCATTTTTAAGCGATTGTCCAGGCGGCCCTTGCCCATCTCAACGAGCATGGCAACGGTCTTACTGATTGGCCCCGTAATGGAGCGGGTGATAAAGTAGGCAATAATGACGCCTATAAACAAGGCGGCGATAAGGCCGAAAATCATGATGGTGGTAGCTGTGCCTAGGGATGAGACTGCGGTTTCGGCAATTCGCTCGGTCCCTTCCATTCCTGCTTTGGCGGTGGTCTGGGCTGCGGTTAATACCTGGTCGCCGGCTTCGCCCCGTTCTTTGGCAATCTCCTGGAGGTGCAGCCAGTTCTCCAAGAGGCTGTTCATGGCCGCACGATAATTGTTGGCGGCCTCTTCGGTCTCATCGATGCTTTTTAGGTCAGCAGCAAGACGGGTGATGGCTTTAAGTTCTTTGAATTTTTGGGCCATTATCGGGAAATTTTTCTGGGCATCCTCGATTACCTTGGGAGAACGCTCTGCCTGTGATCGCCAGGCCGCCAGCCTGGTCATATTGCCGACATCAATAATATCGTTGACTATAGTGATTTTTTGCAGACGCTCATTAAGCGCCGCTTCACCGGCACCGGACTTAATATCCTGCTCCATCGCCTCATTCTGATTGGCGAGGAAACTGTTACAGTTGGTCATGTACTGTCTGGCACTTGCATCAAGGTCTTTTCTGTTCTCATCGAGCTTGGTATTCATTGCCACCGTCTCTTCAACCAGTTTGCCGTACGTATCAACCCCCTTCCGGACATCATCGACTTGCCCCTTCAGCTTCACCAGGTGGACTGATTTTTCCGCCAGGTCTGAGGCATTATCCAGAGATTTTCGGACTTCTTCCAGATTCGCCTTGCCTCTTTCAAGAAATTGTTTATCCTCGGTTAAGCCGTAGCCGCGCATTTCATACATGGTAAGGAGCGAGAAGCGCTCGATATTGTTGGCCACGGCCACCTCAGGGACATATTCTTTCTGTAGGGCTAGCGAAAGGTTGCCGATATTTTTCATGTTAAAAATAGCCAGGCCGCCAAGAATGCTGGCAATGATAATTAAGGCACCAAAACCTGCCCCTATCTTCATTCCTAAGTTCATCTTCATTGATTTTCTCCTCTTGTTCTATGGTTGATGTTTTATGATTGTTTCTGCCTGAATTGTTTCCTAATTTTTTGTGTCGCTAATGGTGGTGATCTGTTCCAGCTCCTCTTCGTAAAGAAGCTTTTCAACGTTCAGCAGGATCTTGACTTCATCATCAATTTTACCCATTCCTTTCAGGTAGCGGCTGCTGTTCCCCTTACCGGTTTGAGGCGCCGGTTCGACCTGAGAGGCTGGGATATCGATAACCTCACTTACCTCGTCAACCACCAGGCCGACAGAAGTTCCATCAATATCAACAACAACTATGCAAGTTCGCTCATCGTATTCTCTTGCTTCAAGTTTAAACTTTGTCCGAACATCCATTACCGGAATAACCTTACCCCGCAGATTAATAACCCCTTTTATATAAACAGGCATATCCGGCACCTCAGTGATTTTCTGGATACCAATTATCTCTGTCACAAAGGCAATCTCAATGCCGTAGTCCTCTTTGGCTAAATGGAAGGTTAAATACTTGTCCTTTTGCGCATCTTCATCGTCATCATAAAAATCATCCTCCTCACCTGCAATATCTCTTTCGATAGTCTCTTCAGTCACATTAGCACCTCCTTGTATTGTTTTGGTTTTACAACTGATTTCATGTTTGTATATCCAACAACCTTACTCAATAAGGCATCTTTATCTGCAAAAATAAGCTCTCGAAGATGGTCGCACTGCTTTTGGGACATAGGAGAATTATGGACTATTGAGTTGCGATATCCGTTTGTAACCGTATTAAGTTTTGCTATGAATTTACGATTAAGATCGAGCCATATTCCGGGCCGTAGTTCATTAAGAAAACGTTTATAACTCTGCAGCGAGTATTCGTCGTTTAAGGTTTGTTTAAGAACAAAGAGAAATTGCCCGAGGGTAAGTGTTTGGACTTCAGGGTAATTTTCTTCATCAACAACCTTAGATAAGAAAGTGAAGTAGGTTGGCTGGTTTTTTCTTGTACCGGTATGCTCAGTGGCCAGGAACTCAGTAATGCCGGACCCCAGGTATGCGCGGAAAGGAACAACAAAAACCCTGTTAATTTCGAATTCCAGTGCCTTGCACAGTTCCATGCCAATCAGGCTGAGATCTCGATTTTCACTGCCTTCTCCAGCAAGATGCATATAGGTCTGCTCAGCGGTGGCCAGATAACAACGACACTGCGGAGAAAACAGCCTCCACTGGTACTGACCAACGGAAGTAATCAGTGATTTTTCAGTTGCTCTAAACGCTTGCTTTGCTCCTTTTGCCTTGGCCTCGATTATTTCGCTTGTCAAGCGCGCCAGAAACTGTTTTTGTTT
>JADGBM010000187.1 GCA_015231515.1 Desulfobulbaceae bacterium | reverse complement strand
GGCATTCAACGCACACGGCTACCTGACGGACACGGTACTTACGGCTCGGGAGGGCGAAGATGCCTTTGCGAAGAGAGTCTATGATGTGGCTGTCCTTGACGAATACCTGCCCGACGGTACGGGAGATGTCCTGCTCGATATTTTCCAGGTATTGAGGCCGGATTGTGCCTGTTTGATGATGACCACAGACACGACGTCTGAGCGGCCGCTTTCCTGGATAAAACGGGGTGCGTCCGCTTATTTGTGCAAACCCTTCGATCCGGAGATCCTCATCGTACTGTGTGATCGGGCCCGCCGTGAGCATGCATTGCTGCGCATAGAAGACCTGCTCGAAGCACGCACCCTGAAATTGCAGGAGAGTGAAGAGCGCTTTTCACTGGCCATGGAGGCCTCAAAAGACGGGATATGGGACTGGGATTTAACAACTGGAGACATTTATTGCAGCCCGAGCTTAACATCCATGCTTGGATATGATTCTACTGATGTTATAGAAAATGTAGATAAATGGCAGGATCTGATACACCCGGAGGAGAGGCAAAAAGCTTATCAGATAAATATGGACTGCGTAAATAATCTGACAGATTCCTTTGAATTTGAATACCGTATGAAGACAAGGGATGGAGACTGGAAATGGATTTTGGGACGCGGACAGGCAGTATACAGGGATGCGTCTGGTAAAGCCGTGCGTATGATAGGCACCCATCAGGACATCACCGACCGTAAAGAGGCAGAGAACCAACTTCGTTTCCAGTCGCTTGTTCTCAATCAGATCCAGGACCGCGTGACCGTGACCGACCTCAACGGCGTCATAACCTATGTCAACGATGCCGTTGTCCAGGCATTGGGGTACTCCCGAAATGAACTGATTGGTGTCTCCACTGAAAAGTACTGCGAAAACCCCGAACAAAGCATCACTCAGCGAAAGATTGTTGAAAAGACGTTGAAGAATGGGCAATGGCGGGGCGAGGTCGTCAACCAGACTGCCGATGGACAGGAACTCACGCTGGATTGCCGAATACAGGTCGTGTTTGACGAGCATGGCCGGAAAATCGCTCTGGCCGGAATTTCAACGGACATCACCGAGAGAAGGAAGTCAGACGCGGAACGGGAAAATCTTCAAGCCCAGCTCATCCAGGCCCAGAAGATGGAATCCGTTGGCCGTCTGGCCGGTGGAGTGGCCCATGACTTCAACAACATGCTGGGAGTGATACTGGGGCATACTGAAATGGCACTGATGCAGGCAGATGAAAATCACGATCTTTATGCCAGCCTGAAAGAGATTCAAAAAGCAGCCATGCGTTCGGCTGAAATCACAAAACAGTTGCTGGCTTTTGCCAGAAAACAGACTATTTCACCCAAAAAGATTGATTTGAACGATACCGTTGAGAGTATGCTCAATATGTTGCGCCGTCTCATCGGTGAAGACATTGATTTGGTATGGCAGCCCTCCACCCATCTTTGGGCCGTGAAAATGGACCCGTCCCAGATCGACCAGATCCTTGCCAATCTGTGCGTAAATGCCAGGGATGCCATCGCAGGCGTGGGCAAACTCACCATTGAAACCGGAAAGAAAACATTTGATGAAGCATACTGCAAAGAACACATGGGCTTTATCCCCGGGGATTTTGTGCAGCTGGCAGTCAGTGATAATGGGTGCGGCATGGACAAGGACACCCTGAACAAACTGTTTGAACCGTTTTTTACCACCAAAGAAATGGGCAAAGGTACCGGCCTGGGGCTTGCCACCGTTTATGGGATCATCAAACAGAACAACGGCTTCATTAATGTTTACAGCGAACCAGGCCAGGGATCCACCTTTAAGGTTTATCTGCCAAGGTTGGTGACAGATCAAGAAACTGATAAAACCGTTCCTGCAAAAAAAGCAGTAGCCGGAGGAACAGAAACCATCCTGCTGGTGGAGGATGAACCAACAATTTTACAAATGACACGGATGATGCTGGAAAAGAAGGGTTATACTGTACTCTCCTCAGCCACACCTTCAGATGCCCTTGAAAAGGCAAAAAAACATTCCGCTTCCATTGATCTGCTCATGACCGATGTGGTAATGCCGAAGATGAACGGTCGTGATCTGGCTGAAAAAATCATTGATCTTTACCCTGGTATCGGCCTGCTGTTCATGTCCGGATATACCGCCAACGTCATTGCCCATCAAGGAGTGTTGGAGGAAGGTGTCCATTTCATCCAGAAACCTTTCTCAATGAACGATCTGGCCTCCAAAGTACGGGAAGTTTTGGAGGCCAGTTTTTGATAAAAATCAAGGTTAATTATCTCATTTACCGAATGTTTACGTTATATGTTGTTATTGCTTTTTGATTCTATGGAGTTAAGGGCTTTTTCCAATAGCATATTAAATTCATCGGGCTTTTCCAGCATTGGAAAGTGACCAGTTCCCTCAATATACAAAAGTTGATAGTTTTTTATATGCTTTCTGTTTTCTTCAGGTGCTGTCGGCCATAATCGGGCGTTTATTGAGACCACAGGAATGTTGATATCTTTAAATACAATGGCAGCTTCTCCGCTTACATACTGCCCCAGATAGTTTCGAAAAGCATTTAAGGCAATTTCCTTTGGGGCAGAAGACATATCTTCTTTTACCCAATCTACCAATTGTTGATCAGTACCTTTCGGAAACATTGGTGAAACAAAATTTTGTGCGGCACTTTTAAAATCAGTTTTAAAGGGCTTGACCATTTCGTCAATTACACTTTGCGGGGTGCGCTCCGCAACATTTTGCAAGGTATCAATTGCTACAATCCCAACTACTTTTTCTGGCATTAATCTGGCCGCTTCAGCAATTACACCGCCTCCCATTGAGTGGCCGATCAAAATAGCTCTCTCAATGTGTTCCTTATCAATAATTGCTTTTACATCGTTAGCGAAGGACAGCATTGAAAACTCGGATCTATCTAATGAAGAATGTCCATGGCCAGCCAAATCTACTGTGATTACTTGATACTTTTTTGCGAATGCAGAAATTTGTTTCTGCCAGTAACGTCCGTCACAACTCCAGCCGTGAATAAAAATAAGCGAGGAGTTTCCTTTGCCGACCACATCATAGGCGATACGTTCTGAGTCAAAAGACAATGCGACATCATGCCTGAGAGAAAGCTCGTTGCTCGCACATCCCGATAATAGGAGGAAAGGTATTAATATAAATAATATCTGTTTTTTCATGTTTGTTCCTTTTATGTTTACAATGAACTCTATTCCCAATAATGACTCTTGTACTTCTACTTAGAGTCTTCAATAGGCCATCATGCCTTAAAAAAGGCTCACACTCCTGCCTGTCCTCGCTCATACTTTCTTCTCAGTGAGACAAAGTATGATGAAGACAACGTTTCCTGTCAACAATTTTCTTTCAAAGGATACTTTTTTGTTAAGATTTGTAACTCTCCATTCGCTCATTTCAAATGTGAGAAGAGGCACATCATCAATAATATGCAGTTGGTTTTTGTTTAAAATTGCTTGATCTTTTGATGTCAAATCTATTATCATTTCAGCACCTTTAAATTGAAATAAGAAAAAAGGAACAGCCAAGAAACAGAAGGTGAATTTCATATCAAAATATAATGTTTTTTTATTTTTACAAGCCCTCTTCAAAATTAATTTTTCTATAATCTCGTCAGTCATAAGTTCTCTGAATATCTACTACACATAGTATTCATTTGAATAATCAAAACACAATATATGGTGGTAGATGTGAGAACTTACAACTCTTGAGTATAATTTAAAATGAGCTAATGGGGAGGTAGAGGAAAAAAGAATGCAGATACTCATTG
>JADGBM010000186.1 GCA_015231515.1 Desulfobulbaceae bacterium | reverse complement strand
TCTCGAAGCTTTTTTGGCCTTCAAGTAGGGCAAACAGAGGGTTAACAACCACTGGCGTTGAGGCACAATAGAGGAGCAGAATAGCCAGCACAAAACCAGACCTGCCCCGGCCTGACTTTGGACGGCGAACAGCCGCAACCACAAAAAGGCAGAAGAAAACAAACATCGGATCGATTATAACCGGAACTATTTTTGATATGATAAAGAACATAACGCATTTGAGCCTATTTTCATGATCCTGTCAAACAGAAGCCGCACGTCGGAACGTCCACCACTTCCATTTTTAAAATTAGAGCACTATCCCTTACTGTTCTTGACTTTTAGAGCCCATTACGCTAGATTCTTTAGTTTTTGACAAATTTTACATAGCATGAGGCCCCCGTTGAAACTCAAGGCATTAAAAGGCTTTAAAGACATTCTCCCTGGCGAAGTTGAAATCTGGCAGGCCGTTGAACAAACTGCCCGATCCGTTTTTCAGCGTTTTGGTTTTTCGGAAATCAAGGTCCCTATTATTGAAAAAACCAGCCTCTTTGCCCGCTCTATTGGTGAAACCACCGATATCGTCGAAAAAGAGATGTATACCTTTGAAGACCGCAACGGTGAGATGATCACCCTGCGCCCGGAAGGCACAGCCTCTGTTTTGCGCTCCTTTATTGAACATTCCCTCCACGCCCAGAAACCTGTCCAGAAACTCTTCACAATAGGCCCGATGTTCCGCCATGAACGACCTCAGAAGGGTCGCTTACGACAGTTTCATCAAATGAGCGTCGAGGCCTTAGGCGCTGACCAGCCCGCCCTTGATGCCGAGATCATGGCCATGGCCTGGATGGTGCTTACCGAACTTAAAATTTCTGCAAGCCTGGAGATAAACTCCCTGGGCTGCCCGGCCTGCCGCCCGGATTTCAACGCCGCGCTGCTGACTTTTCTGGAGAGCTGCAAGGGCAATCTATGCGATGACTGTGAACGTCGCCGCCAAAAGAACCCCTTGCGGGTGCTGGACTGCAAGAACCCAGCCTGCCAGGAGCACTACGTTAATGCCCCTTCCATTATTGACCATCTCTGCCAGGGTTGTGACGACCATTTCAACAAAACAGAATCCTGCCTTAAGGAGTTGGATATTCCGTATACAGTTAACTCGTTTATGGTTCGCGGCCTGGATTATTATACCAAAACCACTTTTGAGCTGCTTACCGATCAACTTGGGGCGCAAAGCGCAATCGCTGCCGGCGGACGGTATGACGGCTTGATAAAACAGCTCGGTGGACCGGACTTGCCGGGTATCGGCTTTGCCATGGGTATGGAGCGCCTTGTTTTACTGATGCAACAAGCTACAGAGCCGCTTGCTGTGGCAGGGCCGGATCTGTTCATTGCCGCCCTTGGAGAGAGTGCCCAGAAAGCCGCTTTTTCGATGTCTCATGCCCTGCGCATCAACGGCGCCTCAGTGCTGATGGATTATGCCAACCGCAGCTTAAAAAATCAGATGAAACAGTCCGGCAACAACAACTGCCGATATACGCTGATTATTGGAGATGATGAGCTGAGTAAATGCCAGGCAACATTACGCAACATGACGTCCGGCGAGCAGGAAGATATCGCTCTACCGGGAGAGCTGTCCGCCTGGGTAGAAAATCTGCGCACTAAGTTTTAAATTTTTTTGGTACTACCAAGCAGTAATAAATTAACGCTCTGAGCGCGCGCTTTAAAGATTTAACTGCTTAAATTTGCCACAGAAGCACACGGAAACACACGAAAAAAAGCAGTTGTTTGTGTTTGTTTGTTTGTTTGTTTGTTTGTGTTTGTGTTTGTTTGTTTGTGTGTGTGGTTTCGTGGCAAAAAAAAGTTTTAAACGTTATTGATTACTAATTATTAATTCCGGCGCCTTGCCGGAAAGGAGTAACCCAATGGAATCCATGGGTGGACTAAAAAGAACTCATTACTGTAATGATTTAAACGATAGCCATATCGGTCAACAAGTCACCCTGATGGGCTGGGTTCTCAGGCGCCGTGATCATGGCGGCGTTATATTTATTGATCTCCGTGATCGCTTCGGTCTCACCCAGATCGTCTTTAATCCTGAGCACAACGCCGAAGTTCATGCTAAAGCCCATGACCTGCGCAGCGAATGGTTCCTGGCGGTAGAAGGTACAGTTACAGCCCGACCAGAGGGTATGACCAATCTGAACCTCAAAACCGGCCAAATCGAGGTAATGGTCAGCAATTTACGCATCTTGAATACCTCTCCGACTCCACCGTTTCCGCTTGATGAAAAAGTGGAAGTTTCTGAAATGTTGCGGCTCAAATATCGATACATGGACCTGCGCAGGCCTGAGATGGCGAATAATCTGGTCATGCGTCATAAGGCCTGCCATGCCGTTCGCAACTACCTGAACGCCCACAATTTTCTGGAGATTGAAACACCTATCCTCACCCGCTCCACCCCTGAAGGAGCCAGAGACTACCTTGTCTCAAGCCGGGTAAATCCAGGAAAATTCTATGCCCTGCCTCAATCACCACAACTTTTCAAGCAGATGCTGATGGTTGCCGGCATGGATCGTTATTATCAAATTGTCAGATGTTTTCGTGATGAAGATCTGCGGGCCGACCGACAGCCTGAATTTACTCAGATCGATATGGAACTATCCTTTGTTGATGAGGAAGATATCTACACAATCGCTGAAGGCCTGATTAAAAGCCTCTTTAAAGAGACCATCGACATTGATGTTTCAACCCCCTTTAAACGCTTGACCTATGCAGAGGCGATGGAGCGCTTCGGCAACGATAAACCCGATACGCGCTTCGGGCTTGAGCTGGTCAGTTTGTCAGAGATTGTTAAAGATTGCGGCTTTAAAGTGTTTGCTTCCGTGGTTAAAAAAGGCGGCCTGGTCAAAAGCATTAATGCCAAGGGCTGCGCCAACTTTTCACGAAAAAATATTGACGATTTAACCGAGTATGCCGCCCAATTTGGCGCCAAAGGCCTGGCCTGGGTAAAAATGAAGGAAGATGGTGAATGGCAGTCGCCAATTGCCAAGTTTTTTACCGATGAAGAACGTGCCAACATGGCCGCTGCCTTAGATGCCAAACCGGGCGACTTGCTCTTTTTTGTTGCAGACACCCCGAAGGTTGTCCATCAAGCCCTTTCAGAGCTGCGCCTTGAACTAGCCCGCATGCAGAACCTGATCGACAAGAAAACCTATGACCTGTTGTGGGTCACCGATTTTCCTCTTTTTGAGTATGACGAAGATGAAAGCCGCTATACAGCTGTTCACCACCCCTTTACTATGGCCAATGAAGACGATCTTGATCTTCTTGAAACAGACCCCGGCAAAGTTCGCAGCCGGGCCTACGATCTTGTCTTAAACGGTACGGAAATTGGCGGCGGCAGTTTACGTATCTACCAGAAAGAGATGCAGGACAAAGCCTTCAAGGCCCTTGGCATATCCGACGAGGAAGCAAAAGACAAATTCAACTTTCTGCTCACCGCTCTAGAAATGGGCGCTCCACCCCATGCCGGAATTGCTTTTGGCCTTGACCGCCTTATGATGATTCTGGCAGGCTGTGATTCAATTCGCGACGTAATTGCCTTCCCGAAAACCCAGAAAGCGACCTGCCCGCTTACCGATGCACCGTCAGCTGTTGCCCGTAAACAGTTAACAGAACTCCATCTCAGGCCAGACTGGAAAGAAGACTGAGAACAAAAGGGGTAGAAAATAAGTTCATGGGGAAGGGGGTTATGCGGGGCACAAATGCTACCATCATCACTCCTTGCCCCCTTCTTCCCATCATATTTGAACCCCCGTGAACCAAGACCTTAAAAACATAGCCCAGCAATTTTCCCTCAAGGGTTCGGTTAACTCCGTTTCCCCTTTTGGCTCAGGAAATATCAACA
>JADGBM010000185.1 GCA_015231515.1 Desulfobulbaceae bacterium | reverse complement strand
GTTATGGATACAAACATGGCCGATTGATATTAAATGCCGTTTTAGGTGGTTGTAAAACGCCAGAAGACTTTAGGCCCAAATCAGAATGCAATTCGATGAAAAGAACTAATGAATAAATAGCCAATGGTATGGCAGCTGGCCTTTAGGGCCACTGCTAATACCACTGGCTAATATTAATAAAAAAAATGGATGAATATGGGTGTAATTGAGAGAGGGGGATATATATATTTTATATTAAATAAAATGTAACTGTTCAGGTCATTTTCACCTGACCTAATTATTTTTCTGGACTAACCTTTTCGTTTGTGGCAATATTAATGACATGAACGAAATAATTTCATGTCAAGGTCGGCTTCTCAAGCAAACAGATCTCAGCTGGTTACGCAGTGTGGTTCAAGATCATCCGGCTTGGAGCCGACATAAAATCACCAAACATATTTGCTCTAAATGGGAATGGCGTACCCATTCCGGGCAATTAAAAACATTTGCCGCTCGAAGTATGATCGATAAGCTTGAGCAGCGGGAGCTTCTTGATCTGCCCTCGATCCGTACTTCTTGTAGACGACCGGCACGGCCTCCCTTCCCATCGGGATTCATTGCCCCCAAACTAAACGCTATTGAAAAATCTCTTAAGGATCTTACTCCTTTATCTGTCAGTATTCCAGTCCCGAACTCTTATGAAGATAGCTGTGTGGGGTATTATTTAAGCCGCCATCATTACCTTGGGTTTAACCGAACAGTCGGTGAAAATATAAAATACCTGGTACGTGATCGCTCCGGCCATGATGTTGCCTGTCTTCTCTTTGGTTCTGCCGCCTGGAAAACAGCTCCGCGAGACTCTTTTATTGGCTGGGACCAGAAAACACGCGAAGAAAATATCAATTTGATTACCAACAATACACGATTTCTTATTCTCCCCCACGTACGAGTCCCTCACCTTGGCAGTCATATCCTTGGTTGTATCATGCGCCGTATTCAACAGGATTGGACAAATAAATACGCCCATCCAATCCACATGGTTGAGACTTTCGTTGAGCGTAACCTCTTTAAAGGAACCTGCTACAAAGCAGCAAACTGGCAAGTCATCGGACAGACCAAGGGCCGATCCAGGCAAGATCATCATGCAAAATTGTCGGTACCGTTAAAAGATATTCTCCTGTATCCTCTGACAAAAAACTTCAGACAGGCTTTGTGCCAGAGGGAATCATGATCTTCACCCGCGAACAATTACTCGCGATTGCCCAAGTTAATCCTGAAGCTCTCGTGGATATCAACCTGGCCCTTCAGGAACAGGTGCAAATACTGACAAAACGAGTTCTTCAGCTAGAAGAACAAATTTCCAAAAACAGTCAAAACAGCAGCAAGCCTCCTGCCTCAGATGGGATAAATAAGCCTAAACCAAAAAGCCTTCGTAAGCGATCTGGAAAGAAACATGGTGGCCAAAAAGGACACAAAGGTCACAGTTTGCAGAAGGCAGAAAATCCTGACATCATTATTCCCCTCAAAGTTACAACCTGTTCCTGCTGTACCGATCTTTCTCACGAGCCTGTCGTCAACTATGATTGCCGGCAGGTTTTTGAAATACCGGAGCCTAAACTCGATGTAACCGAATACAGAAGCGAGATGAAAAGATGTCCTCAATGTGGCCAAACAACAAAAGCTCCTTTCCCGGAAGGTGTTAATGCCCCTGTGCAATATGGCCAAAGATTCAGAGGCTTGCTTGTATATTTACAAAATCAGCATTTTATTCCCGCTGATCGTTTAAGCCAATTGGTATCCGACCTCTACGGACCATCGGTCAGTGTTGCAACAATTCTTGATGCCTCAGCCCGCAGCTATAACAACCTTGCCTCTTTTGAGGAAAATCTCATTGATGGTCTCGCCAAAAGCAAGGTGCTTCATGTTGATGAAAGCGGGGTGCGCACAGCAAAAAAACTCTACTGGCTGCACAGTGCCAGCACCGAGTCATTAACATTTTACGGTGTTCATGAAAAACGTGGCAAAGAGGCAATGGATCATTTCCAGATCCTGCCCAACTATAAAGGCCGCCTCATCCATGACTTCTGGAAACCATATCTGAATTACGATTGCAACCATGGCCTATGTAATGCCCATCTGTTGCGTGAACTCACCTTTATATTTGAACAGCAAGGACAAATATGGGCAAAAAGGCTGTTTGATCTCCTCAATAAAATGAACGATTTTGTCCGCACCCAAAGCGCCCAACTTACCCCAAAGCAAAAGGATCCATACATCAAGCAATACCATCAACTCTTGTCTGATGGGTGGGAAACCAACCCCTTACCCCAAAAGCCACCCCCGAAAAAAAGAGGACGACAAGCAAAGTCAAAAGCGCAAAATCTCCTAACCCGATTAAGCGACTTTGAGGGTTATGTGCTTGCTTTTCTACATGATATCAATGTGCCATTCACAAATAACCTTGCCGAACAAGATATTCGTATGATAAAGGTTCGTCTTAAAATATCGGGCTGTTTTCGCTCCGTACATGGGGCTGAACATTTTGCCCGCATTCGAAGTTATCTCTCCACAGCAAGAAAACAGGGGAGAAACATCCTCGATTCTATTACTGCTGCAATTAAAGGGCAGCCTTTCCTGCCGGTTGCACAGTTTTAATCCATTACTTGACCTGAACAGTTACAATAAAATATATATTATATCCTTCCCTTCACTCATTCAATTTCCAACCTGCACAAATTTACAAATTCCATTTCCAGAAAAAAAGAAAAAGAAAATAAATATTTTCACCTTTGTTGTGAGCATTTGGCCTTTGGGGGCCAATGCTTCACACAAAGGCTCATGTTTGATTTTATGGCCAGGTTATCCAATTGAGATTTTCATTCAGCAAAAGGAATAGGAATTGGGGTGTCTAGAATATACAGGATATACCTGAGGCGTGCTTAGAGGCTACACAACGACTCGAAAAGTGCTTTTGGATACAAACGTGCTCGGTTGATCTTTAATCGTGTGTTGAGAGGCTCTAGGTGATCCTGAAGCCCTTAGCTTGAAATCAGTATGAAATTTATGGCCACAAGAAGGACAGGCCATTAACATCCCGCCAATATCAGCGGGTACACGTAGCTGTTGATTGCACTTGGTACAATTTCTTATTATGTTCTCGGCCATGTGTATATTATCGGTCAATTTTCACTCAACAACAAAAGGAAACTAACAATGAACAAATCAGAACTTATTGCAGCAATGGCAGAATCAGCAGACCTCACAAAAGTAGATGCAGAAAAAGCTCTCAACGGAGCGATGGAGACAATCACTGGTGCCCTGGCAAAAGGTGAAAGTGTTACGCTAGTCGGATTCGGTACTTTTTCTGCGGTAAAACGAGCTGCCCGTATTGGTCGTAATCCAAGTACAGGTAAAGAACTTAAGATTGCAGCAAAGACAGTTGCTAAGTTTAAAGTCGGTAAAAGTTTGGCTGATGCAGTAAATTAGTCGACTGCTGGTTTGGTTGTTTTGGTCTGAATTTCTATGATCCTATTGGGAAAGATAAGCTGCCTGTATGGGATTGCTGCTGAGCAACATTATCTTTGAGGCCACCAAAGCCACTGAGAAAATATATTAGCATTAAAAGATACAACTGCGTGTTTCCCCATTGGTGTTGGTGGTTGTCCACCAAGGCCACCAGCCACCAATGGAGAATTAATAACTTCATTTCAAAGTAAAATAATTTCCTATGATAACAATGATAATCTCAGGAGGCCAGACTGGTGCAGACCAAGCCGGTTTAGACGTTGCAATCAAACATAATCTCCCCCACTGTGGCTCGATCCCTAAAGGCAGATTGACTGAAGACGGCCCATTGGATGAGAAATACCAACTTACAGAAATGCCAACCGACAGTTATCCTAAACGTACCGAACAGAAC
>JADGBM010000184.1 GCA_015231515.1 Desulfobulbaceae bacterium | reverse complement strand
TATATCCTCGTCAAGAGATTCCCACCGAAGCGCAAAACCATCCAAGCGCAGTGTAACCTCTTTTAGCTGGTCATCAGTTGCTTTTGAAAGGATGATAAACCGGTCTGCAGGGAAACCAATAATACGGCCATCGGTGAGTTCGATAAAAATAGTCCTATTCTCTGCCCAAACCCGGATGGCCACCGGTTCAATTATCTCATTTTTAACTGCGGTGGTGTAGCCCATGATATTTCTCCAATAACAATTGCAGATTGTTGTATACCAGCGTTTCTATCTGGCGAACAGTCGCGGGAGCGACACCTTTGTTTCGGGCCAGCCTAACAGGATCAAGCCAGAACTTGCATTCCCCGTCAGGTGTTGCCACATGAATATGCGGGGGTTCGCTGCCTTCGTCTGAATAAAAATGAAACCTGAATGACCCTATGCGTAGAATAGTTGGCATGCCTTTGCGTATTGTCCTTATCGCGTTTTTTGTTTTTCGTCCGCTCAGTATTTGGCAGATCTGGTATTAACCACTCCCCAGTTCACCTGCTCGGAAATGAAATGTCGATCTGTTCTGCCATAAGTTAGTTTATAAGCGAAAACCTTTATTTCGCCAGTAAAAAAGCCGATATGGGGCCTAAATTAAGCATTGAAAATGCATAAAATAACTGAACATCAACAAGTTAGCGTGGTCCGACCCCATTCCACACTCGGCCCCAATAACGACTTCGGGGTCTAATAATATCAACTACCTACACAACCGACAAATCAGAATTCCGTTATCAAATCAGCAGGTTAGCGTGGCCCGACCGTTAGGACAGTATGGCAGTTTTTTAGTTTTGAAACCTTTGGCAATATACTACGCCATACCACCTTTCTTTTTTCTTAATAAACTGTACATCCGATATTGCTCAGAACCTTTCTAAATATAATGAAAATTAGTCCGTCTCAACGGCTTCCATATATTCGAAAAACAGATGACTCTTTACGCCATTCGATATTTGATTAAGCAGTAACACGCTGCAGTACCACAAACACTTCATCAGGTTTAAATGGCTTGGTGATAAAATCGTCCATTCCAGCTGCCATACATTCTTCACGTATCTCTTCCATGGCATGGGCAGTCATGGCAACAATAGGTGTATGAGTGCCTTTAAGCTTTTCATTTACCTTCCTTACTAGTTCCTTATGTTCTCTTGCAACCGCATTACCTTCGGTTTCACAGCGCCTGATAAGCCCAGTTGCGGTAATACCGTCCATAACAGGCATCTGCAAATCCATAAGTATCACATCAAATTTTTTATCAACCAACGCCATAAGGGCCTTCACACCATCTTCAGCAGTTGTAACTATATGCCCAACTTGCTCAAGAACTGTCTGGGCAAGCTGCATATTGAACATATTATCCTCAGCCAAGAGTATCTCGAGAGGAGTGACATTTATTAAAAGAGAGTTCTTTTCTTTCTTTTTCTCAGCTGTTTCTAAAGAAATTTCAGAATCTATCTTGAAAACAGAAGTAAAATGGAAGGTTGCGCCTTTGCCAGGCTCACTTTCAACCCAGATCTCGCCACCCATCAGAATTGCAAGTGATCGGCAGATCGATAGCCCCAAGCCTACACCAGAGAATCTTTTAGCCAGACTATTATCTGCTTGGGAGAACCTGTCAAAAATTCGTTCATGATCCTCTACAGGGATACCGGGTCCGGTGTCTGAAACAGAAAATTTCAGAGAAACTCCATTGCTGGTTTGGGATAACATCTTTATTTCAATTCTTATTCCACCACTTTCAGTAAACTTGACTGCATTGCCGACAAGATTGTTGAAAATCTGCTGCAACCTGACCTTATCTCCAATTAAACGGGAAGGAATATCCGAGGGAAATTCACATGCATAACTCAACTGCTTTTCCTGAATGTGAAAATCGAAAGTTTCCTTAATGGATTGCAAGACTTCACCTAAATTAAACGGCTGCATTTCCAAATCAAGGTGTCTAGCTTCGATCTTTGAATAATCTAGGATGTCATTGATTACAGTGAGCAGTAATTCGGCAGAATGCTGAACAACCGTCAGTTTCTGCCGCTGCTCGGGCGACAGTTCCGTATCAAGTACGAGACAATTCATACCCAGAATAGCATTCATAGGTGTGCGAATTTCATGGCTCATGTTTGCCAAAAATAAGCTCTTGGACTTGTTGGCTTGAGTGGCTTTCTCCTTCTCTTCGCGAAGTGCTTTTTCGTATTGTATCCTTTCGCTGATGTCGTGAATCTGAGAAACAAAGTGAAGGGGGGTACCGCTGTTGTCCCATACCAGAGAAACGTTTAATAATACCCAGACGATATGACCGTTCTGGTGGTAGTAGCGTTTTTGTATCTGGTAGTTGGTGATCTCTTTGGCAAGCATTTTGGTGACAAAATCAAGGTCGTCATCAAGATCATCTGGATGCGTAATATCCTGAAATGTCAAGGACAACAACTCCTTTTCTTCATATCCGACAATACGGCATAAAGCAGAGTTTACCTTCAAGTAGCGCCCTTCAGGCGAGACCAGCGCCATGCCGATGGGAGCTGTCTCAAATGCTCCCCGAAAGCGGTCTTCACTCTCCCGTAATCTCTCTTCCGACTGCTGACGCTTTGAGAGATCGAGGAATGCTTTTCTATAAAAATAGGCGACAGCTGCTCCAGCCAGTAATAATAGGCCAGTGGAAGTTCTGAGGAAAGAGTGGAAAAAATCATGAGTAATAACGCTAAGATTGTGCAAATAGATCAAATTCCAGCCGGTCATGTTTTTCAAAGTATTTTTATGAATAAGGTAGCTGCTGCCAGATCCATCAGTTACCATATTTTCATTTTTCTGTCGCAGGTCAGCAACTGGCCATGGTCCAAGTCCAAACTGTTTTGTCTTTTGCATTTCCTCCAGTTGAACGGGAGAAGGTTTCTGTAAAAATTTATTGAGCAAGTCTTGTTGACTGGAAATGAATATTAACCCTTCAGGACTTGTGAGCAGGGTAATATTTCCTGTTTCGGCAGTCAGTTGTTCGTCAAAAAAGGTTACTGGCGCTTTAATGACAACTACTCCAGCTGGATTTATCCTGTCGGTTGTAAAGACAGGATAACTGAAGTAAGCCCCTCTTTTTCCAGAAGTGACTCCAATGGCCAAGTAGGTAAACGGCTCAGCATTTATGGCATTCATGAAATATGGCCGGAAACTATAATTCTCACCAACAAAACTACCGGCACTGTTTCGGTTTGAGGAAGCAATAGTAAGCCCTGTTTGATCCATAACATAACAAACATCCACCTCAAGAATTTCGGCAAAACGATCCAGTGTGGAGTTGGCCGCCAATAAGGTGGTTTGATCTTTGAGGGTAAGTAAATGCTTTATTGATGGTTCTACAGCCAAGAGTTCAGCTTCAATGCGGAAACGAGTAAAAACACTTGATAATTGTACCTCAAGACGCTCCATATATTGCTCTATGTTCATATTTTCCTGATTAACAATGCGATTACTGAAAGCTACAAAGTATGAATAGAATGAAAATATAATGGCAAGTATGGAGATAAGAGCAAATATTGACAGGGTTTTTTTAGTATTCATTGATAATTCTAAGAAAATTTATTTTTTAGATTTCCTGAAGTTACACAAACATTTTTCACTTTTCTTTGATCTCTGCCATTATGACATGTATGGCACCTTCTAAGAAAATCTTGGTTTCTGAACTTTATGGAGCCGCCATCCATCTTAAATTTTAACCTTTTTAATAATCCTATAGTACATCTTGCGTCTTATCAAATTGATTCTTGGTTCGGGTTCATTTTCGGTTCATTTTCGGGGTCGGACCGAGCTAAATTCCTGTAATATCTCTATGAATGCCCCAATAATGCATGTTTTCTGGCCTTAAACGGTCATTTTCAGGCATGAAATGGGTGCTGTAAGGGATGTTAAGTTCTCGGCATTTTCCTTAACGGTTCATTTTTGATATCAAAATCGACCTTCTAAGGGTGAT
>JADGBM010000183.1 GCA_015231515.1 Desulfobulbaceae bacterium | reverse complement strand
GCTTATGGGACTTTCATTCTTCGTTGTGGCCAGAAGCAGATACTTCGCTCCGGCCGTGCCGGTTATTTGACAGCTCGAAATGCCCAGGTCACCACTTGCTGTTTCTCCTCGTTGGTAAACATCTCAAGAGTGGTCGTTTCCATTTGCATACCAATTTTAAGAGATTTCAGATCAGTCTCTGTTATGATTCCGGTAACCTGGATTTTTTCATCTTCAAACTCCACCAGACCGATACCGTATGGAGTGATCTTTTTGTCAGTTTTAAATGGTGCAGGGCAGGGATAATATTGAATGGTATAGCTTGCAAGTTTGCCT
Source organism: Desulfobulbaceae bacterium (assembly GCA_015231515.1). Taxonomy (NCBI): domain Bacteria; kingdom Pseudomonadati; phylum Thermodesulfobacteriota; class Desulfobulbia; order Desulfobulbales; family Desulfobulbaceae; species Desulfobulbaceae bacterium. The sequence goes on along the minus strand of JADGBM010000183.1, from coordinate 3,680 downwards.
TTGCAGGGAAGCAAAATATCTTCCACACCCTCTCTTGAGCAGCCTGGACGATGTTGATAATGTTCTTTGGGAAAGAAATAAGTTCCGCAGGAGTTGCATTTTGCACTCATCAATCTGACCTCGCCAGTTGACCAGTCCACTAAATTTGGAATTCGGGCTACCTTATTTGCCATGTTTTCCATTGTTCTATTCCTCATTGATTAAAATTCTAAATTAATTAAACGTTCATGATCGGTTTCGCTCACCCCCGATCATGAAAATCAGATTGCATTTTCATGGTAAAACAGTGCTAACGACTGCTACCGACCGACAAATTTCGGCGACCTTTTTTCAAGAAACGCATTGACTCCTTCAGTTTTGTCCTCCAAAGAGAGTGATAAGGCATACATTTCATATTCGTAGTCAAGTCCGTCCTGCAGGCTTGTCTGCATGCCCTTGTTGATCGCCTGTTTTGCAAGTTTTAATGCCGCAGCACTCTTGGTGGCAATCTTTGCGGCGATCTCTTTTGCCGTGGGCATCAACTGATCCATACTTACAACACGATTGACAAGTCCAATCCTGTCTGCCTCATCAGCCTTGATTATATCTCCTGTAAAAATGAGTTCCTTTGCTCTGCAAACCCCAATCAGACGCTGCAGGCGCTGGGTGCCTCCGCCTCCTGGAATGATGCCAAGATTAATTTCAGGCTGACCGAATTTAGCCTTTTCCGAGGCAATAATAAGATCACAGGCCATGGCAATCTCGCAGCCACCGCCAAGGCAGAAGCCGTTAACTGCTGCGATGACAGGTTTGCCAAGTCTCTCCACAATGGAGCCTAAACGAATAATATTATGTGCTGCATAGGAGGTTGTGGCATGAAACTCTTTTATGTCGGAACCTGCAACAAACGCTTTTCCTGAACCTGTCAGGATCAATACCTTTATGGCATCATCCTCTTCTACATCCTTGACTGCATCCCTAAACTCTGCCCGTGTCTGGATATTGAGGGCATTCATAGCCTCGGGACGGTTGAAGGTAATAACTGCAATATTTTCTTCTTTTTCTAAAATTATGTTCTCGTAAGTCATGCAATTCTCCCTTAGATTCTTGTTTTTGATTTTCGTGTCAATCTGGCAGTAAAATCAAAAAATTTTTCTGGTTCTGGCATGTCCAGCCAAGATGGTTATAGAATGTCCAACCAAGTTTGATCTGGATTGTCCAGATCAAGCTGATAATTTTTGTTTGCGGATACCGTACTCGCATAATTTGCTCAAAGCCTTTACCCCAGATATCAAAGAAGGAAAGACCGGCAGCTCTTTTCCCATTTCATCCATGATAATGTTCTTATATTTATTGTATCCAACAATCATGCAGACAATCACAGGTTTTCCAACATCCTGAACGATTTTTTGAATGATTTTTTTCTGAACCGCCTCCTGAGTATATTCAAAACCGGCCAGAATCAATATCGCAGCATCTATATTAGGATCCTGGAAGGCATTGGGAAAAGTGGTTTCAAGAGTTTTTGTAAAACCGATTTTGGTGACCGAGAAATAGAGGTCAACAGGATTTCCCACAGGAGTGTCAAACATATCCTTGAGCTTCTCTGTTGTTTCAGATGTCAATTTAGGGAGTTCAAGGCCATAGTTAGCACAAAGATCGGAAACATTTACGCCGACACTTCCAGCCAGGGTGATCACTGCTACCCGATTGCCTTTGGGAAGCGGCTGAGTGGAAAAGACTTTGGCAAACTCTTTCAATTCAGTAAAGTCATCAGCCATTATCATACCTGTTTGTCTGGCTGCCGCTTCCACAATCCTTGCATTGCTGGCAATACTGCCCGTATGACTCATTGCCGCTCTGGCACCAGCTTCGGTACGTCCTCCGCTCAAGAAAATAACAGGCTTTTTGGCGGCAACCTTCTTGGCGATACGGGTCAAGCCTCTTCCATCGGAAATCGTCTCTAAATACATTGAGATGACATCAATGCCATCTTCATTACCGAAGTATTCAAGCAGGTCATTTTCATTGACATCGCATTTATTGCCAAATGAACAGACTTTGCTGATGTTCAAACTTTCGTTCTCCACGATATCCGAGGCCATCCCTGCCGCCAAAAGACCGGATTGTCCTATGAGTACTACGTTCCCCCTGGGTACTTTTTTTCTAATGGGATAAATTGATGTTACGATATCCCGAGAAACAATACCCGAGCAGTTTGGACCCATAACTCGAATATCGTTTTTTTTGGCGATATCTACAATCTGTTGCTGAAAAACTTTGCCCTCGCCACCCATTTCAGCGAATCCGGCAGACTCTATTATGATCGCTTTGACCCCTTTTTGAGCACACTCTTGAACCGTTGCAACAGTCATTTTAGGGGTTGGAAGTGCTGTGACAACCAGGTCAACCTCGCCAGGTATTTCTGTCACAGAACGATATACCTTATATCCCAATATCTCTTCTGATTTAGGATTTACCGGATAGACGTTTCCGGCAAAATCACTATCAAAGATATTTTTTACAATTACATAACCAAGTTTTCCAGGTGTTCCGCTGGCTCCCACTACAGCAACCGATTTCGGTTTAAAAAATAGTTCCATCATGGCTGTGTACCATCCTTTATGTCACTTCATTTGGCTCATTGGTAGAGAATAATCCTTGCATCGACAACTGCCGCACCATCTTTATATGCAAAAACAGGATTCATGTCGATCTCTTCGATTCCTGGCGTCTGATCCACAAAATCCGATAGTTTGACCAACATATCCTGCAAACAGGCAATATCCACAGGATCCTGTCCACGATAGCCTTCCAGCAGTTTCTTGCCCTTGATCTCTTCGATCATCTCCACAGCGTCGTTTTTATCAATAGGAACGATACGGAACGCAACGTCTTTGAGTACCTCAACCAATACCCCTCCAAGGCCGAACATCACCACCGGGCCAAAACTTGCATCCTTGATCATACCCATGATGATTTCAATACCCGGTTTTGCCATTGCCTGAACAGAAACACCCTCAATATTGGCATCAGGAAATTTTGCCGCAGCAGATTCCATGATCAGATCAAATGCCTGTTCAACTTCATCTCTGTTTTTAAGATTTACCTTTACTCCGCCAGCATCACTTTTGTGGGTAATATCAACCGATGATATTTTAAGTACCACAGGATATCCGATCGTCTCACTTAACTCTACAGCCTCTGTTTTTGAGGCGGCAAGACGTGTGTCTGTGCAGTTTATTCCAATTCCGGTTAAAATCTGCTTGGCCTCAATTTCGGTGAGGACAGCCCTTTGCTCTTTTTTGGCTCTTGCCAATATTTCATTCAAAGCCATCAAATCTCCTTACATTATCTATAAAAGTGGCACAAAAATTCCTATCCCTTTAGGGCAGGAGTAGTTCACTTTCCAGTCTCAAACCTGAACTGCTGATCAGGATCAACAATCGCGATAACACGGACAATACAACCATCACCGCCAGTCCAACGCCAGGGAAAGGCCATGAAAAAGCACCGTTTGCCAGTAACCTTGTCAAGATCTCCGCCTATATTTTCAATGCCAGGTATTCCGCCTTTGACCATAAGGGTTTTGTGGCCGGCTTCCCAGTCAGGGAAATCTGCCTTGGCATCACGACCTGTAAAGGCTTTGTACTCCTCGATCAGATGCGGCTGTGTCGGCCCAAGTCCATGGTCAACAAGTT
>JADGBM010000182.1 GCA_015231515.1 Desulfobulbaceae bacterium | reverse complement strand
CCTCTCACGACAATATCATGAATCAGACAAGGCTTTAGCACTTCCTTAACAAGGGATGCCGTACTTTCAGAGGGTGCATAGAGCAGGTCGGCATACTCCACATTTCGTCTATGCTTTCCCCTCCACTCTTGGATATCAAATTGCCTGCCGGTTATCTTCTTGACGCATGCCGGGCAAATATCCAGTCCACCACCTTTGCAAAAACTACCATCTTGCCCAATGAGGGTAATTCCGGGACAGAGGAAAAAATAATCGTGAAGCGATATAACCAATCCACCAGACCAATCGCCCAAAAAAGATGAAATATCTAAGGGGCTCCTAAACAGATGATGTACATGAATGATATCAATTTGAAATTCTTGAAGAACTTCCTGAAACCTTTGGGTATAAAAAGAATCAGTGATGGTTAAATTATCTATGGGATTAGGAAGGGACAAGCGAGTACGACACCAATCGCCATTCTCATCTATTTCAATTAACGACAGTTCTCTACCATTTGAAGCCCAGATAATTGGTACAACTTCACCGCAGAAAGCCAGTTCTTCGGCTAAACCCTTCACGTGTAATTCGACACCACCCGGTGGAAACTCACTTCCCTCCAAAGGATCGCTGTGCAGAACGAAAAGAACATGTATCAAAGGTGCATTATCACCAGTTGTCGAGACTACAGGATCTAATTGCCGGCCAACTTTCGATATTACGCCCATCGTTTTCTAACCAAATCGATACGGCGTTCATCTTCCCGTCGAGCACTAAGCGTAGCTGGCAAGGCAAATATGTTCCACAGAAACGCACATCCTAGCGCCAATGAATTAACCATAAAATTTGAAGGCCTCATTCGCAGACAATGTGGTATATTAGGATCAAACTCAACTCCCGGTTTACAGACAAAACGTATCACCTCTTTAATTTCCTGCCATCCGGCGGAATACGATTCATTTTTGATAATAAGGCGAATTGTATTGCGCATGGCAAACCATGAAGATTTCCACAACCGTTTACTCCAATACCCCCCATTGTAATGCCATAGGGGCACATTAATCCGTACCTGTAAGTAGCCGGCACGCTTAATCCGCCGCGCCATATCATCCTCTTCACCGTATGCAAAATAGGCCTCGTCAATCAGCCCTAAATCCCTATAAACATCTGCTCTCGAAAAAAAAGCCGCACCAGTAACATGGGGCGCATCTTCGTACTCCAACTTTTCCCAGGCGGCAGACAACTCCTTAAATCGTATCTCATCAGGATCTTCGCCCTTAATATACTCCTGCAACATTGTAAAACCGACAATGCCAATCCGTGGATCATTTTCGCACACCTCAACCGCCCCAGCTATCCAGCGAGGATCAGCTTTTGTATCATTGTTTTGCAAAACAATGTAATCAGCGCCATTTTCAAGGGCATATTTTATCCCAGCGTTATTGCCGCCTGCCCAAACAAGATTGGCACCGTTCTCCAAAATGATCACATCTTTAAAGTTCTCACGAGTAAACTCCAGGGATCCATCTGTCGAGCCATTGTCTACCAACACAATATGACAGTTATCATATTGCGTTGCCGCCATGGACGGCAGGCAATATTCAAGATGCTGTTTTCCGTTATAATTTAGAACCAGTACATATACTTTAGGCTGCATGATTTCCCTATACCTTTTGTGGATTACTTCCGGATACACTTTCAGGTTCAGATACTAATTAGCAGAGCATCAAAATATGATTAACCACTACAAGGTTTGCTTACACTTTTAGATTCTAGCGGTGAAGTTGGCGAAGCCTTTTCACGTTGATCCCCGGCAAAACTATACAATTGTAGTTTTTTATTAAATTCGTATAGCTCACTGAGCTGGCTGAAAACTTTTTCAATTTTTTTCATCTTCTAACCTTTCGATGTCAGCTTGATCTTGGAGTGAATTCCTTTGCCTTTTCAACCAGATAATATCAGATTTTTCTGCAACATGAACAATTCCATGTTCACCTTCGGCAATAAGTGCATTTTCGATAATCTCTAAGTGTTTTTTATCTCCGGCAACTAATAAGAGTTAGTCTCAGACTTCACAAAATCCCCCTGAATCCCCCTATGACAGGGGGATTCAGGGGGATTTTTTATCTTATGTATAAATGAAAACTCCTTACTGTCCAATTATAACCGTCCGAAATCATTGATCACCGATAAAAAACCTCTGGAGATGTTGAGCTTGTTGAGGAAGATTAGCGCTAATCAGGTTTTTGATTGCTTTAAAAAACCGCCGTAAAGTCAACGGAGTGCTTTTAAACTTCCAGGGCGTTGCCGATTCAACATAGCCGTTTTGCTCAAGTATCCGGCGGGCTTTTTCAAAATCATTAGGTTCCAGGATCATGTCAATGTCTTGGGTGAACCTTGGCTCCGCGTAAAATGCCATAGCCACACCACCGACTAGAGCATAGCGAATTTCTTCATGTTCAAGATGTTTAATTATTTCTGCAAACTCATCGAATATATTCATATATCAACACTCAGGAACATTGAAAACAATTCACCGCACTGATCAAAAGTCCTGACACAAAAAGCGCGAGAAAACACCGTTTAACAGCGGGGCATAAACTCCGACGTCGAGAAAACAATCAATAAAAACGCAAGCATTTTCTACTTACTGCACCCACAGCACCTACGCAATCTCTCAACCAACCGAGAACAAATACACTTTTTATTATGCAATTGATACTCAGACAATTGGGCTTCAATTTCGTCAATTTTTACTTTCTTATTTTGTAAATCATCCTCTAAAGCAGAGCACTTATCACTTAAGCTGCTGTTGGTCTGCAATAAACTCTTTTCATTTTCCTGCAGTGCCCTGATCGAATCATTCAAGGAGTGGATATGGGTATCTTTATCCAGACACCAACCATCACGTTCGACAATCCCACCCTCTAAGGCGCTGATAATATTGCGTTTTATATTTCCTTCGTAGAAACTGCTAACTGGGGCGTCAATATCGGCATCTGACGCCACCGCAATGAGATATGCAGATCTTGGCGGTTGCTTAAGAACCGAGACCTGTCCGTTAGAATCCTGTGCAAATACTGAAAAGGATGTATGGTTTGTCTCTCTATCAGCCGTACTGTCCTCAAACACCAGCGACGAACAGAAAAAACCTGCTTGGCCGCCAATATGAAATGTCTTGAAATACCGCCCCAATAACTCCTTAAACTCTTCCTGAGTTAACTCTTTTAAATGAAAAGGATTTGTCTCATCACGAAGCTCGTTATAGCCATCAATATTTGGTGTCGACAGCAAAAGAACACCATCAGCCTTCAAAACCCGCTTGATTTCAGCCATAAACTCGTCATGCTCTGAAACATGTTCCAATGTTTCAAAGCTGACTACAACATCAACGGAACTATCTGGACAGGGGATAGAACTGCAGCTGCCGGACAGATACCTTAAAGTGTTATTCTGATATCGCGCCTGAGCATGAGCGACAGCTTTTGGATCAACATCCACACCGATCACACTTGCAGCCGCCTGAGACAAAATATAACTGCCATAACCCTCACCACTGGCAATATCCACGACAGATTTGCCTCGAACAAAAGCTATCGCCGCCACATATCTATGCAAATGCTCCATTGCCAGTTCATCCGAAACATCACCACAAGGAACAAAGCGCTCACCATCAAAATGCAGGGCAGATTCATTGTTCGGTAATTTTATACTAGTCATATCGTGCCTTCTCATACTTTTAGTGTCCGTCAATATCGTATCTGCCGGGGTGTGCAGCTAGAACCAAGTTTACTACAATCTTAATCCCAGTACAATTTTTTCTCACAATGGATGGAGATATAGGGGCGTGGCAATCCAGAATGTCGTCTTCGAAGTCGGAGTTTATGCCCTGTCGTTGAGGGTGCTATCTGCGAGCGAAGCGCGGCAATCCAGAAAAAGTAGGTCCAAGGGTTAAAAGCTCTGGACTGCCGCGTCGCTACGCTCCTCGCAGTGACGGGAATAATTGTCGTCATCGAAGTCGGAGTTTATGACCTGCCGTTGAGGGTGCTATCTGCGAGCGAAGCGTGGCAATCCAGCACGTCGTCTTTGCGAGCGAAGCGTGGCAATCCAGCACGTCGTCTTTGCGAGCGAAGCGTGGCAATCCAGCACGTCGTCTTTGCGAGCGAAGCGTGGCAATCCAGAAA
>JADGBM010000181.1 GCA_015231515.1 Desulfobulbaceae bacterium | reverse complement strand
CAAGCCCCCTGGAAGGTCTTGGGCTGTGAGCCGTTGGTCTGGGTGCCATGTGCGGTGTCGAAAACTTTACTGTGTCTGATCCTGTCTAAAAACCCACAGAAATCAGTTACTTTCATTCTAAATTTTTGTCAACCTCAAATTGATTTGTGTTTGACTTGTCTTGCCGTTCTCGTTAGTATTTTTTTACCCGAGAGGGAGTGGCCATGTTTATGAGTTGTAGAGTGGAGGGGGCGGTATGGTATCAGTAAGAGAACTATTGGCAGCCGGTATCTCGGTGATTGTTTTTTTCACGGTTACGGCCTGTGTCGTCACCAAGGCCGCACATCACGGCTTTCTGCTGGATGCTGCTGACTCCCAGGCCTGTGTTGAATGTCATTATGGAACTGGTGATTTAGGTGTAGGCCCAGGCCTGAAGAAGTGCAGCGCCGACTTGGAGAGATCGCACCCGGTGAATATGGCGTACCCTCCAGCTGGTAAGGATAAACTATTCAACAGTGCGGCGTTTATTCGAGAAAAAGGTCTTGAGCTCACTGACGGCAAGATGATCTGCCTCTCGTGTCATAATTTGAGGAGAGGTTTAGCAAAACACCTGGCCGTTACCAATAGTGGCAGCCAGCTCTGCCTGACCTGTCATCGTATGTAGTCTGGCTTTTATTGAGATTGTTGTGATGGTGGATATCTGTTCCGATACTCCTCGGTGTCCGTTCGCCTTTCTCCTCTGTTAGTGCCAAAATATCTGCGGGGTGTTTTTCTTCGATCCTTACCGGATCGTCGTTCTTTAGTTTTACGACTATTTCAAGGGATACTGAAACAGTAGAACCTATAGAAGGTTGAGCACACAACCCCCAGCTAAATACCCAGGCGTCTCTGCCTTGAAAAAACAATTTCATTTCAATCGGCTCCGGCATTCTTGGCAGGCGCCCTGATATTGCATTCTTGGCTGCGAATTTTATGGAGTCTATTTGCTTCTTAGTGAGTCCGCACGATATGTCAAATTTATCCATCACAAATTTCCTCGCACTTTACTTCTGCAATCACGATACCCTTATTCATTTTGTTTGTCTTAATCATGGGCTATAATCTTTAGTACGCCTATCGGCCCTGAGAACTTGCCGAAAGCGAACTGGAATTTGGTAATGTCATGTAAATACCCAAATAAGCAAAGCCAACAAACCGTCGTGCTTGCGGTCTGTGATAATTAGGTGGTTCGGCGATTTTCACCTTTTTATTTGTTGCTGGCGAGGGGTTAAATAAATCCGTTCACTTTTTTCCTTTTGTCAAATGTGTAGACCTTGTACCTGGTTAGTTAAAACGAGCAGTTTGATAGCCTACATATCCGATTCCATCGTGTCAGCGAGAAGGTGTTGTAATAGTGTCCGCTTCTGTATTGTGTGCAGATACAATACCTGATGGAGTGATTTCAGCATTAACAAATTGATAATTACCAGTTTCATTATTATCCGGCGCCTGCCCAACTCCGATACTGCATATTCCCATTCCCCTCTTTCGGAGGGGTGCCCGAAGGGCGGGGTGGTATAACTCCCAAATAGCTAACGCCGTTTTAGCCAACGGTTGACTTTCAATGCGGGATCACTTCCACTACAGCACCTTGTTTTTTTAACATATTATTACGTTTCCGCCAGACGACTAGGACAGCAACAATAATCAACAGGTATGTGTCATAGGGCTGGGCGTCAGGAAAGATAGGATTCATGAGTGAGAAGTGGAATAACGCCGAAAGCAAAATGCTGCCTTTCGACTCATTGAACAGTGCAGTTACGATGACGCTTATCGCCAGGCATCCAGCAAAGAACGCTGTGAATGACCACTCGCTCTGCTGGGTTCCGCTCAACAGGAAGGCTGGCATATGCCAAAGCCCCCAGATGGCTCCAAGAATCAGTCCGGCCCATAGCGGAGCAAATTTTCTTTGCAGAAGAGGAAGTGCGAGCCCCCTCCAGCCAAACTCTTCTATTGGGCCTTTGATTGCGGCAAGGACCAACGCCGCGACCAAAGACTGAAAGGACGGGAACGGAAAGGGTTCAGTGAAAAGGTTTCCCCTGAACCAAGAGCCACCGATGAAGATCAAAGGTATGCCAATGATCAGAAAAGCGTACCAGGCAGCACTGCAGCGCCAGAGCAACACTCGCCCTAAGAAGCTCTGCAGGCCTGTAAATCCGCCGTGGCTGACAACGAGGATGAAGGATGCGATAGCAGGCGCGTATACGGCTAGGAAGAAAAGCGGGTGATTGCCGGTTAGTTGTCCGAACACCGCACCCATTCGTTCTGGAAGAAGGATGTACAGCCCAAGGATACCCCAAGCCAATCCAAATGAGATCAGTAGAAACGGGGTGAATGAACGAAAGGGAACTCGGTATGGTTCACGCACCGGGATATCTTGGGGCATGTGTTTGTTCCTTTAGAGAAATTGGGGGAGAGAAATTGGGGTCCCCTAAACACTGCTTTCTCCCTTCAGTCAAATGTGTAGACCTGGCCCCAGGTTATGCACAGGGTGGTGAGGGGGCTGGGGGTTAAAAACCCCCGGCTACCCGATTAGAATCTGTATTTACGATACATTGTGCGGAGCATGATGTTGCCTGCGGATGTTAATTCATCTCTTTGGTTGATAAGCCCTTCCTGTCGTAAGACATCAAGCGCATCTGGAGGCAATGAAGAAAAAAACCTACGTGAACGATTCTTTAGAGCCTCAAAAGATGCCTTCCGACGAAAAAGATCGTGAAGTTCTGGGTGGTGTATATCTTTTCCATGATTGGGTGCCTTATTTCGTGAAATCCCTCCATCATATCGTTTTCCATCATGTGCAGTTGACTTTGCAAATGGTCCCTATCTACCTCCATTTCTTGGATACGTTTTTGGGCCATATCTTTTTCCGCAGCTAACTCACCCATCTTTTGGTAAAATTCTTCTTTATCCTTCTGCTCTAACTTAGCTTTTTGGGTCAGAGTCTCAAGCATTTTCCCCATTGCCTTATTGGCTTCTTCGAGCTTTCTTTTCTCCTCTTCTTCCTTACCCTCAGTCTCTTTTACTTTCTTTTCGATTTCATCTGATGAATTTGATATACCATCAAAACGTGACTGAATGCGGCCGTATCCTTCGTCAATATGTTTCAATCTCTCGCCAAAACGCTCTTCGATACGCCCTAAAATTTCAGATGTTTTCTGAGTAAAGTTGTAAATATTGTCATAAAACTGGTTGGTGGAATCGGTTGACTTAAAATAAAAAGCTACAGACATTGCCATTGCGAACAAAGCCAAAATCATTGCAAGTAAATCTGAAAAATCAAATTTACTTAAATCAAAGCTAATGCTGGACAACGATATCCGCCAAGCAACAACTGAAAATATTATTATTATAGAAATTTTCAGGGCTAGACTTGTTAATTTTTTTATTTGCCATTCAGCTTTTTCAAATAGAGACTCTTTTGGATTGTCGGCCATGTTGTGTCCTCGATTTATTAAAATTCTAACGACCGTAATCACCTGCCCAAAGGGGACTAAGAGGCAGGCAAAATTAAATTAAACACCGGACAACGCACACTGGAAAAACTAGCCCCTTTGGGTCAGCGTGAATTGCATGGTTGGAACAGCCGTATCACCATTGAAACTATGAACTTGAATAAACCATTAAGCAACAGCCAGCTTACAACCAAGAGCCTTGGTGATTTTGCTGATGGTAGCAAATTTGGGGTTGCCATCACCGGACAGGGATTTATAGAGACTTTCACGGTTCAACCCTGTTTCCTTCGCAATTTTCGTCATCCCTTTCTTTTTAGCTAGGTGACCAAGGGCAATAAGAAAAATTTGAGGGTCATCGTCCATAAATGCGTTACTCAGGTATTCGTTGACCTCTTCTTTTGTTTCCAAATAATCAAGAGGGTTGTAAGGGCTTGTTTTGACTTTCATGATCTCCTCCTATATTGCTGTCGCTATCTTCCTTGCTTTTTGAATGTCCTTTTCCTGTGTCGATTTGTCCCCACCACAAAGCATTAGGATTATGGTATGTTTTCTGGCACAGTCGGCAGGCACAGTCGGGGTCAGGTCTTGAAAAATCGCTTTTACCTGCTATCTGCCACGACCTTGCTGACCGTTGTATAATGAATGCCGAGGCAATCGGCAATCTCTTTCAACGTATACCCATGGGTGATGTGCGCCTCCA
>JADGBM010000180.1 GCA_015231515.1 Desulfobulbaceae bacterium | reverse complement strand
TGCTGAAAGCTCCGTATGGCCCGTCAAGATAAGCTGTTTGTCCGGGAGAAACCTCCTTGATTCCCCTTGTGAAGTCGCCCAACTCTTTGATGGTGAAATGGATCGTCTGTGGCTGTACAGCACTTGATGACATGGAAAAAGGATGTTCTTTGAGGGCAAAGGGCGAGTCCCTGAGGGTCAGCCAGGCAAACTGTCCTGGCATAAAAGTAAAACCCCTGTGTCCTTCCGGCTGCAAAACCAGAGTCCAGGCATCACCCCTTTCTTTAACTACTTGCTCCACCCGGTAGGGGTGCCTGAGTAAAACCAAAGGTTTTATCAATCGCACATAAAACAAAAGAGCCAGACAGCAAGCTGAAATGGTTGCCCAAAGCACACGTTTCCAGGGAGATGAAACGTAGTTGCCAATTCCTTCAATGTGGACAATGGCCAGCACCAGGGCTGCTATGGCGAAAAGTGCATGCCATATTCTCCAGGCATCATAATGAATTCTTAATTGTTGACGCCAGAGCGAAGTGACCATAAGAGCCGTCAATGCCGCTATGGATGTAACGCCGGCCAGCATATGCCAGGAAATGACTGAAGGTCTCAAGTCATCAAGCAGGTCCGGCTCAAGAAAGACCAGTATAACTGGATGGGCTACTATAAAGACAAACGACACCAGGGCAATCCAGCGGTGGAAATAATATATCAGATCAATGCCGAAAGGTACAGCGGCATGCCGAAAACGGGCGGTGAGGACAAACATACCTCCCATCATCGATGTCCCGGCAAAGCCAAGGGCAATGGAGAAATCCCACCAAAACCCACTACCAGAAGGGCCAGGAGCCAACAGAAGAACGAACAAGGGTGTCAAAACCAGGCAGAGATAGACAGCAATCCAAAAAAAACCCCGCTGAACATAATTCATCTCCACCTCCCTTTGATTGACTTCTTCTGTGCCATATTTTCTTTACTGCGGCTATTCAGCTTGTCACAATGTTACAATGATCCTTATCCGAGAGTGATGTATCGTGTACTGCTTTCCCTTCATGAATTAATGTAAACTTTTTGCATACTTTATTTATACCCCCCACCCAGGTTTTTTTGCAAATTTTTAGATTTTTCCTGAAGTTGATTTCGTGTCTCTTCCCTATATGCATCCAGCATATCACCGATTTCAGGGAATTTAATAGATAATATGGAACAGGCAAGATAAGCGGCATTTTTCCCGCCATCTATTGCTACTGTAGCAACCGGAATGCCTGGAGGCATCTGCACGGTTGCATAAAGAGCATCAACACCATTCAAAGCTCCAGAAGAGAGGGGAACACCAATGACTGGAAGAGTAGTGTGAGAGGCTATTACGCCTGCGAGATGTGCTGCCATTCCTGCTCCGGCAATTATCACCTCAATCCCCCGTTCTCTTGCTGTTCTAGCGTAAGTGGCCGTTTTATCGGGAAGACGGTGGGCCGAGCTGATATCAATTTCATAAGGAACATCCATTTCGTCTAGCACCTCGATCACTTTTCGCATTACCGGTAAATCACTGTCGCTGCCCATGAGAATTCCCACAAGTGGTTTTCTAACCATATTTCATCTCCTTTATTGTAAATTGTAATTTTGATATGAATTTCTGCATGTAATCAACAACTCCATTTTTATTTTCGACAACTCCCCTGCGGGTTTTTTCTTGTTTTCGTTGGAGTTCGAGCCGATCCGCTCTTTTGTCCGGGGCAGGATGGCTTGACAAAAATGAATGGGCGCTGCCCAAGGTGGCTAGTTTTCATAAGGCGGAAACGGCTGCTTCAGGCCTATGTCCTGTATTAGTAAGAAAAAGAAGACCGCCATTGATGCCATCCGCCATGTCTTAAGGAGCCGCCCTCGCCCTTTGATCACCAGCGAATGCAACACCAGCGTCAGCAAACAGGGTAAATGTCACAAATATTCTTAAAAAGTTCATGTCATATTCGCCTGTGAAGAAAAGTTGTGCTGAAACCTGCCCATCGGTAAGACAGAACAAAAAAGCAGGAGATGAATTTTTAATTTTGTATCTGACCGTCCTTCAACCTGATGATTCGTTCCGATCTCATGGCCAGTTCATTGTTGTGGGTAACCATGACAATGGTCAGCCCACGGGCATGAAGCGAGGTGAGCAGGTCGAATATCTTCTCACTGTTTTCCGTGTCTAAGTTGCCGGTGGGCTCGTCAGCAAAAATCACTTCTGGGTCGTTGACCATTGCCCTGGCCACGGCCACCCGCTGCATTTCTCCACCGCTGAGCTGGCTCGGGTTGTGGCTGTGCCGGTTTTCTAATCCGACGAGGTCAAGGAGCTTCGTTATTTTTTCCTTGTCAACCTCTCGTCTGGCGAACCGCAGGGGAAGGGCCACATTTTCGTAAACCGAAAGGCCGGGAATGAGATAAAACTGCTGAAAGACAAAACCGATTTTTTCTCTGCGTATCTGGACAAGCTCATTCTAATAGCCTCAATAGGATTAATTTTTGACGCCTTCCATGCAGGATATCCTCCTGCCAGCAGACCGACAGCCAGCGAAAAGGCAATGCAGGAAAAGGCCAGGAGCGGGTCAAAGTTGTCATGGTTCGGGCCAGAGCGGCTAGGGAGTTGACCGCCTTTGCTTCCTGAAGATAACCTATTATAGCGTTGACCAGCACTACACCGAAAATAACGCCGGAATCCACCCATTCCTGAAGAAGAGCGGTAATGATTCCTGAGACAATCAGAATATATATTAGGGGCTGGTGAAACTGGAGCAGAAAACGTTTGAGCGGCCCTTTCCCTTTTTTTGCGGTTAAAGCATTTGGGCCATACGAATCCTGCCGGTTTTTTATTTCAAAATGATCAAGGCCCTTTTCAAGGTTACCCCCAAGGAGTTCGATAACCTCTTTGTCTGGCAGATGATGCCAGTGTTTGCCAATTAAAGTGCTCATTCTTGACCTCAAAAAATTCCGGGCACGGTCAAACTTGCTGTCGTGCAAGAAAGCCATGTCTGGGTAGGATTAGTAAAAGTGTAAATATGGTAGCTAAATCCTCACATCACAGACAAGGGCCTTACAGGTTTTGTGGCACTCAAGACAGCGGTTGCATGTCTGGGAGTTTAGCGATTTGAATGGGTCGAGCCCTTGCGGACAGGAGCGCTTGCACTTGCTGCATTGGTTGCACTCCTCTGCCTTCACCTTCCTGAAGAGACCAGAAGCCTTGTTAAAGATGCCATAGAAGCCGCCGATGGGGCAAAATAGGTGGCAAAAAGGGCGGGATATAAAGGTGGAGAGCAGGAGTATCGTAATCATGATCACCATGCCGGAAAATGCCATCATCCCTTCAGGGCCGCGCAGAAACTGCGGGATGCCGGTGGCGTCTTGGGCAAGTCTGGCAATCGTGCCGGGCGGGCAGATGTTGCAGAAGAAAAGGGACTTAGTCTGGTAGGCCATGACCACGCCTAGAAAGATGAAGATAGGAATCCTTCCCCACGCCATCCAGTCGGGCAGCTTGAACTTTTTAACCGGAACTTTGTGGAAATAATCCTGAATGGTGCCAAAGGGGCAGAGCCATGAGCAGGTCCATGTGCCAAGAGTCGAAGCGAAGAGGAAAAGCGAAGCAGAGGTTGCGGTTAACAGTGCGACCGTCTTTGGTGCCAGTGCTCCATACATCCCCATGACCATGGCTCCGGTCTGAAAAGCGATCAGTGGGCACTTGACCGTGGCAAAAGCGCATCGGGAACAGTTGAGAAAACCGCAGGGCAGGTTTTTGAAATAAGAAAAAATATAGGCGTTTGAAACTATAAGCGTGGCTAACTGCACCCATCGCCTGAGGGCAATACCTTTTATGTACTTTATCATTTTGCCCTCCTAGCGTGAACGCTGCCTGGGAGCCACATAACCGGATGGTGGCATAGGCTGCTGCATCATCTGGGGCGGCATGCGCTGCTGCAACATCTGAGGAGTCAAACTAGGAGGCATTTTCTGGGGAGAGCCAGGTCTGAAGTGGAGACCCAACACGAAGGAACTGACAATGGCAATTACAACCCATGATAATCTGAACAACTTCCAACCACTCATAATTCTTCTACCTGATGCAAAATATTCAAACTTGTATCTGACCGTCCTTCAACCTGATGATTCGTTCCGATCTCATGGCCAGTTCATTGTTGTGGGTAACCATGACAATGGTCAGCCCACGGGCATGAAGCGAGGTGAGCAGGTCGAATATCTTCTCA
>JADGBM010000179.1 GCA_015231515.1 Desulfobulbaceae bacterium | reverse complement strand
TTTTCTTTCTGGTATGGTCACACTTTCTTTGAGCCGCGAAGATTCAGAGGAGTTTGGTGATGGCGTCGATCGCATACTGAAAGGCATGGATATGGTTCGGCAGAAGCAGGCGGACTATCTGGTTATCTCAGGCGGCAGCGGTGAGTTGATCGGGCCGGTCATTTCCGAGTCGACACTTTTAAGGGCATTTGCCGTCCGTTTTGGTATTCCCCAGGAAAAAATTCTGATTGATGCAAACTCTCGCAATACACGTGAGAACGCCTTGATGACCAAGGTTTTACTGGAGAGCAACAACCTGAAAAAGACGGCGTTGATAACCTCGGCCTTTCATATGCCCAGGGCCATGGGCTGCTTCAAGGCGGTTGGCCTTTCTCCTGATCCCATTCCTGTTGATTATCAGGTCTCTCGTCCGGTTAAGAAGGATTTCAGAAACTATTTTCCTAAGGCCGCGACTCTTTCCCGCTTCAGCTCATTGGTCCACGAACTTGTTGGGATTATTGTCTATGGGCTCCGTGGGTATGCTGTTTACTGATCCTCTATTTTTGTAATGAACAAAGCCCCCCTAATACTTGTCACCAATGATGACGGTGTGTACGCTCCAGGAATTCAAGCACTTTTTGAGGCTATGAAGGGGGTTGGTACTCCTGTTATGGTGGCGCCAGAGAGAGATAATAGCGCGGTGAGCCACTCCTTAACCATGACCAGACCTCTTAAAGTTAAGAAGATCGCGGCCGAGATCTTTACCCTTGACGGAACTCCGGCTGACTGTGTCATTTTGGCACTGGAAAAACTACTTGATCGTAAGCCCGATCTGGTAGTCTCCGGCATTAATCACGGTGGCAATCTTTGTGAAGATATCAGTTATTCCGGCACGGTGTCTGCCGCTATTGAAGGGACTATGCTGGGGGTTCCCTCAATGGCTGTTTCAATGCCGGGTGAAGCGCCTTTTTGTTTTGAGACCGGGGCAGCGGTTGCACAGAAAATTGCTCATAAAATACTGAAAAATGGCCTGCCGAAGGATACGTTGCTCAACATTAACGTGCCGAACGTTGCTTCTGTTGACGGTTTAAATGTTGTCTTTACCCGCCAGGGAAAACGAGTTTACTCTGATGTCGTGAAAGAGACCTTTGATCCGTGGGGGCGTAAGCATTACTGGATTGGCGGTGGAACTCCCTCCTGGGATACCAACGAGGGTACAGACTCTAAAGAGGTGTTGGCCAACAATATTTCGATCACACCAATTCATCTGGATCTAACAAATTATGAGGCGCTGGAATCTTTGCGTCAGTGGGATGTGTGATACCATTTTACAACAGGCCATTGACAGCGGCCGGTTGGGCAGTATCCCTTTTTACTGGCACGAGTCAATAGGTTCTACCAATCAAAAAGCCCTGGAGATGGTTCGAAATGGGCTTTTTGAGCAGACCATCATAATGGCCGACTCACAAACTAGCGGGCGCGGGCGGCTTGGCAGAAGCTGGGTTTCACCGGCAGGTTCAGGCCTGTACGTCTCCATTGTTTTGTGGCCTCAGGTTGCCCCTGAGCATCTTTCAAAATTGACCCTTGTTGCAGGAGTAGCAGTTAACAGGGCCATCAATCTTGAGGCAACTATTGCGACCATGATCAAATGGCCAAATGATATAGTGGTTGATGGGAAGAAAGTCGCTGGGATTTTGGCGGAAAGCACGGCGGTAACATCACGAGGAAAAACGGCAGTTGTGCTTGGCATAGGGGTAAATGTTACGACTCCCCTGAATGCCTTCCCGCTTGAGCTTAGCGGCAGAGTAACATCGCTTTTGGCGGTCAGTGGAAAACGCATTCACAGAGGGGTTCTGCTTAAACGGTTGGTGAGTGAAATAGCCATGCAAATGGAGTTGTTTGAGGGGGGGAGTTTTTCAACAATCCTGGAGGAGTGGAAGAGGCGAGACGCCACCCTAGGTAAACGACTTCATTGGCTTAATAGTACGAAACAGGCGATATATGGTGTGTCACTGGGGCCGGACAAGGATGGGCGTTTGCAGGTTCGAGATGCTTCCGGAAAAGTGCATGAGGTGCTATCAGGCGATGTTACCCTTGCTGAATATTAATACACCAGTCTGCTTTCACTTCTGAGTCGATCTGTGAACTTTTCTGATTTTTTTCTGTCTTCAGAGAGATAGTAGACAAAAAAACCAACCAATGGACCGATAATAACAAAGAGTAGAAAATCCCAGAGCATTTGGTGCCTCCCGCGCTTTGCAGTCACAGCCTGTAACCGACAGTTGTCGCTTCAGTTTGATACCGTTGCTAAGGCAAAAAAACAAAGGGCCTTTGTTCTTAACATAGACCCGCTTTCTCAAAAAAGCAAAGGTAATTTTAAGGAAATATACAATATGGAGTGTAATCAACATGTTACGTGTACAACATGTGGTAACACGTTGAAATGGTTCAGTTTTATAGCTTTCTGCGGGCGGCGTTGCTGTCTGGAGAGGGGTTGACTTTGGGTTGTCTATGCTGTAATCCACCGTTACAAGAGCTAGAAAGATTCTGATACGGCTCGGGTAATGTGCACCAGTGATATGGAAAATAATTTTGGGAGAAGGACAATGATATTAGTTTTGGCAACAAAAAACCAAGGCAAGGTTAAAGAGTTTCAGGAGATGTTCAAGGGCCTCCCCATAGAGCTGCGCTCTTTAAACGATTTTGGACCTATCCCGGAAGTTGAAGAGGATGGCCAGACATTTGATGAAAATTCGTATAAAAAGGCGCATTTCACGGCCAAGGTTTTAGGGTTGCCGGCAATCTCCGATGATTCGGGGCTGGTGGTTGAGGCCCTGGATGGGGCGCCAGGGGTCTATTCTGCCCGCTATGCCGGGGAAAATGCTACTGATCAGGACAATATCGATAAACTTCTTTTAGATTTGAAGGGTGTACAAAATAGAAAAGCCGCTTTTGAGTGCGTGGTCTCTATTGCGGTACCAAGTGGGCCGGCCTTGACTTATGAAGGACGATGTGAGGGAGAAATTACCGAAGAGATCCGTGGCGATGGTGGTTTTGGGTATGACCCTGTATTTTATTGTCCCGAGTTGGGAAAAACTTTTGCGGAAAGCAACATGGCCGAGAAGAATCTGATCAGTCACCGCGGCAAGGCCCTTAAAGAAGTTGCTGCCGAGCTTGATAAAATTGTAGTTTGGCTGCGTCAGCGGACAATGGAAGCTAAACCCCCCAAGCCGGATCATTCAGTCTATGAGCATAATGACTGGTCGGAAGAAAAAATGGTCTAAGGCCGTTCAACCCACCCACCCCCCAATTCCCTGCAGGTAATTGCTGCTACAATGTAATACCTCCCTGTTTTCAACCATTTATTTTATTCGACATACGCTTGACTTTCTCGATAAATATGTGCTGAGATAAAAGCATATGTAAAATTGCGGAGGGTACAAATGTATAGCTCCAGAAATTTAAAACGCATAACTATTGCCACTCTCCTGGGGTGGTTTCTGGTGGTTCTGGCATCCATCTCGTGGGCTATTTGGGGTGAATATCAGCATCATATTTTCGAAATACCCAAGGATAAGGCGCGAAGCAGCTGTGAGCGTAACACTGCCCTGCGGCGCTGGTTTGCCTCGCATGGCGGAATTTATGTTCCTGAAACTACCACCTCGCCGGCTAATCCCTACCTGAGCCATCTTCCTGAAAGGGATATCCTGACACCCTCCGGAAAGCAACTTACTTTGATGAATCCGGCCTATGCTATCAGG
This sequence comes from Desulfobulbaceae bacterium, assembly GCA_015231515.1. NCBI lineage: Bacteria > Pseudomonadati > Thermodesulfobacteriota > Desulfobulbia > Desulfobulbales > Desulfobulbaceae > Desulfobulbaceae bacterium. Next base: position 502 of record JADGBM010000179.1, on the reverse strand, counting down.
CATTTATCTGAATATTCGGATAAATCAGGAACTACATGGCAGTTGACCAGCTTGAAGACCCTTAATCCCGATAACGGACCTGATGATTGGGAAAGGGCGGCATTGTTGGCCTTTGAGCAAGGGGTTGAGGAGGTCATTTCTTATGGAGATTTTAATGGAAAACCCCATCTCCGTCTGATGCGGCCCCTGCGCTACGAGCAACAGTGTCAGAAATGTCATGGGGATATGGGGTATGAACTTGGTGATATTCGTGGCGGTGTCGGTGCATACCTGGATATGGAAACAAGCTGGCAGGATTTTAGTAATATCGCAAAACTCTTACTCACCAGCTCTCTGGGTATCTTATTAACAGGAGTTCTACTAATAGGCTTTTTCTACCGGATAGAGAGGAAATCAAGTATTGAGCAGGAAAGGCTGGAAGCAGAAGAGAAGCTGGCCAATGAATTATTACAAAAAAGAGAGTCTCAATTAGCAGAGTCACAGCAGGTTGCCAAACTCGGCA
>JADGBM010000178.1 GCA_015231515.1 Desulfobulbaceae bacterium | reverse complement strand
TAATCCTCCAAGGTGTGTTCAAGTTGTTTGGCTTTGGCAATGTCGGTTGACTGCGTTCCCTTGTCGCCGCCACCAAGCATCACGATCAAAACATCTCCACGCATGGTGTAATACATGCGCCAACCCGGCCCGAAGTGTTCCCGCATTTCAAAGATGCCATCCCCTACAGGTTTTACATCGCCAAGATTGCCACGTTGAGCTTTGTCAAGACGGCGGCTTAACCGGAGACGTGTCATCCGGTCTTTCACGCTATCAAGCCAGGAATCGAATTCAGGAAGGGTTTTAACCGTATACATGGGTTTAATGTAGTCGATCGACTACATTCTGTCAAGCTGGTTCCAATTTATCAAATAGCACAATTGTTCGCACAGCTTTGGCATTTGCTGAACGATCATTTACAGTTCGTTCGCGATGCAACAATACAAGGGGCAGGCTTGCAATGCACCGTGATTGTTGTCGGTTTGTCATCTTACAGCTTCAACCCTTCAAGTTAGAGCCGGTTGAACAGATTAACCAGATTAAAGCCGAGTTGATTCCAGCAAGGCGGGACTCCTATGAGACTAATACCCCTCAAGAGGGTACTGAACAGAGTGCCTTCTGGGCAAAACAGACTGTCTTTCCGACGGGATTTTTCCTGGCATCGCGGCGGCTGTTGCACATCCCATGTCTTTCCAGTTCAGGAGGTTGTCTGTCAATCCTAATCCTGCTGTTTCTTCATGAATGTCAATAATTCAGGCCTGACCCATAGCCTTTTTCGCAGCAGTTAAGATACAACAAAAGCCAAGAGCGGACTTGACCCCTAGCCCTAGCCTAGCCCTAGCTAGCCTAGCCCTAGCGTCCTAGCGTATTTCCTCGCGTATTTTGAACCAAGAAGGGCAAAGCCCCATGGGCAAACGAGACGAAATCGCATTCGCCGCTTTAACAAACAATTGGCGTGACACCGTTTGTCAACTTGCTCCCGGCGTCCATTGCAGGATTGAGGCGATTTCCTCGCGGCTCAGTTTTTTGAGAATTGAGCCGTCATCACACTGGATAGTATCTTCAGCAAGATTGTACTTCTTGTTGATAAGGCTGTGAATTTTTTCCTCCATTGTGCCGGTAGTGATGAATTTAAAAACCTGGACGGCCTGCTTTTGACCATATCGATGAACTCTGGCAGTGGCCTGTTCTTCCTTGGCTGAGTTCCACCAGCGGTCGTAGTGAATAACTGCCTGAGCGCCGGTGAGGTCAATGCCCGTGCCACCGGCCAGCAGACTGGCACAAAAGACTTTAATCGCGGGGTCGTTGTTAAACGATGCAACCTGTTGCTGGCGCTTGTCCATAGTCGTGCTGCCCCGCAGCCCTGTGTAAGGAATTGCCTTGTCCCCTAAGTATTGCGCAATTATATCGAGCATCAGGGTGTACTGGCTGAAGACGACAACTTTTAGATTTGCCTCCAGACATTCGCTTAAAATCTCTTTGAATAACTCCCACTTGCCACTTTTATAGGTGTCGTAATTTGTGTTTTTAGCCAGCTGGCAGGGGTGATTGCATATCTGCTTAAGTTGCTGAATCAGGGCCAAAAAACTCATATGTGGAAAAGGCGCGGCCGTATCGCTTACCGCAGTCAGCAGCTCCTGGCCTTCGTGGTCGATGCTCTGCTGGTATAAGGTCTGTTGATCAGCGCTCAGGTAGCAGTAGCGAATATCTTCTATTATATCGGGTAGTTCATCGAGCACAGCGCTTTTTGTACGACGCAGCATAAATGGACGGATAAGACGCTGCAAAACTTCAAGACGATGCAGATCGTTTGATTCCTCAATAGGTGTAACGTAGGTCCTTTGAAAATAGCTGTTCCCGCCTAAGAGTCCCGGCAGGCATAAATCATAAATTGATTTAAGATCTGTCAGGGAGTTTTCAACCGGGGTGCCGCTGAGACCGAAGCATACCCTGCTGTTTAGGCAATATGCTGCTTTGCTTGTTGCGGTGCTACGGTTTTTCAGATACTGAATCTCATCAAAAAAAATCAGGTTAAATGAGTGTTTGGCCAGCAGTTCGATGTCTTGGCGCAGGACGCCATAGGTGGTGAGCAACAGGGTTGATGTTGTCGCAGGAGAGAAGCTGCGTTTGGAGCCGTAGTGCATTGTATAGTTTAGCTCAGGGTAAAAAGAATCGATTTTATCCTGCCAGTGGGGCAGCACGGAAGCCGGGCAGACCACCATCGCCATGCCGGTTTTAGACCTAAGGGCTATCTGTAACAAGGCCAGGGCCTGATGGGTTTTGCCCAGCCCCATGTCATCGGCCAGAATACCGCCTATGCCGTTTTCGTAGAGGTGGTTCAGCCAGGATAATCCCGTTTGTTGATATGGTCGTAAGTGCCTGGGGATGTCTGCCTCTGCCAGCGCGTAACCTCGTAGGTTTTCGAGCTGGGACTGTATCTGTTGGCACTTGGCTTTAGTTTGTGGAAGTTTCAGCTCAGGAACCAGAGAGGTCAGGGCCATCATCTCAAGTCTGGTAAGGCGCAGCCTGGAACCTTGTGTGGTTGTCTCAAGCCTTTGGGGGTCAAGGTCATAGAGCCAGTCCAGCGGGGTGTTTGTCAGCTGTAGCCATTTCCCCTTGCCGGTTGCATGCTGTCTACCTTTAGCGCGCAGGCTTCGTATCTCCAGGAGATCAAGATGGCGGCCAGCGCAGGCGTAACGGGCACTGAGGTAGCACCAGTCATCATCTTCATTATAGTCGAGTACCTCAATGAAGTCGGGCAGATCGTTGATACTGAACTCTTCGAGGGCCGGGTCGTAGTCGTGTTGACTATGCAAAATGTTTTGCAGGTGCTTATCGAAAAAGGCTGGCAGTTCAAGGGCCGGGATGGTCACGGTGGTGACTGGGCGTGTTGTTTCGGCAAAGGCAAAGAGAGGCAGGCTGCTGGCCTTTGCTGAAAAGTCATCTTCCTGTTCGTCAATAGGGTGGAAGATGTTTTTTTCCAGTGAGCAGTGTGAACCAAAGATGAGCTCCTCAAGATCAAGCCGCTTCACTTTTTGCCCATTGGCCAGTTTGAGCCAGGGCTCAATTGTCAGACTGCCATTCTCCTGAAAGAAGATTTTTGAGTAGGCCCGGGCTCTACCCTCAATGCTGATACGGTCCATGGTAGCGGTCTGTTCCAAAAGACGTATGGTTTGATCTCGGCAGGGGGTGAGTCTGAGCCGAGCTTTGTCACCTGGGCCCGACACCAAGGAAAACAGGTTATTTGAACCGCGTTGCAACTGCCAGTCTGGTTCCGGCTGCTCTATAAACAGATGGTGACAAAGCTGGGTCCAGAGGCTTTTGGAGGCCTCCTGACCCTTGCTGGAACTGCCAACCTGGTTAAGGGCTGTTTCGGTATCGGAACGGCAGGAGCACCAGAGTTGGTTCCAAGCGGTTTCGACCGATTTTTTATCAATGTTGATGGAGTTTGCGGAGTCAGGAAATTGATAATGTGGGAAGGCCTTCGGCAGTAGCGCCCGGGAGTTATCACTCAAGGTGATGTGGGCAGAAAAATTGTCCGTTTTGAAGATCAGCCCCTGCTCACTCTCAGGGTCGGTCAAAATCTGGGGGCTGGTTTTTTGTTCATTCATGAAGGCGCAGAGCCGTTGCCAGTTACTTTCAGCAAAGAGAAGCGGCGCCGGGGATAAATTAAGCCCGAATCCGTTTACATCCTCGAGCAGGATGTTGATGATGAGCACGGCGGCGTGCACACAGTGGTCGCCAAGGCTTTGCGGGTAATTACAGATGGAACACTCCGTCTTGCCGGGCCGAAAGCCCTGACTGATCTTTGGGGCCTTTTCAAACTTTATCAGGCAGTAGCCATCGACTCTGGAGAACAGGGCTGCAGATGAGTTTCGGTAATGAAGCAGCAGGCAATCGTCCTGTTCAACGAGCTTTTCTGCTGCTTCTAAGGTGGTGGCAGTAAACCAGGGCGTGATGGTTAAACGGGTTTGTATTGGTAACATGGTACCGTTATGTAATTGTTATTTTTTTTAATGCCAAGAATTTTGCAAAAAAAAATAAACCTGACCCACTATATGTCCCATGTTGGGTGATATTTTGCCCGTAAATTAATGGAGCGAAAGTTCTCGGGGTCAAGTCTTGGAAAGTTCTCGGGGTCAAGTCTTCATTTCTCGGGGTCAAGTCTTCATTATTGACAGAAAGTTCTCGGGGTCAAGTCTTCATTATTGACAACTCGCTTTGGGAGTTATACGATGTCAATGAAATAAAAATTTTTCATGTTGTAAATTATTGAGGAATCCTATGGCCCGTCCTTTACGAATAACATTTCCCGGCGCTTTTTATCACATTACTTCACGGGGCAACGAGCGGAAGAATATATTCAAGAGCAAACGCGATAGA
>JADGBM010000177.1 GCA_015231515.1 Desulfobulbaceae bacterium | reverse complement strand
CCCTTGTTCTCCATGGCGCCGGCATTAAAATCATCAACGGCCACAACCATATATTGATCCAGATCGACCTCCAGGTTGAAGCGGGTTTCATCCCAGAGCATGGCTTTTTTTAAAGACGCCATTGCATGGGCGCATTTATCAGCGTTGTGATGCTCGGTGTATATTTGAAGCTGGATATTGCGGTTTGATTTTGTGGTAAAGGTATCGTTAAGGACGGCAAGATCTCCGGCTACAATGGCAAAAAGGTAGCATGGTTTTCTGAAGGGGTCTTCCCATTTTGCATAATGACGATTCCCTGAAAGTGGGCCGGTTGTTAAAAGGTTGCCATTGGCCAATAAAACCGGGTAGGCCTTTTTTTCTGCCTCAAGCGTAACGGTGTATACTGTTAAAACATCCGGGCGGTCTGGAAAGTAGGTTATTTTTCGAAAGCCTTCAGCCTCACACTGGGTGCAGTACATGCCGTTTGATTTATAGAGACCTTCCAGGGAGCTGTTTTCCTGAGGCTTTATCAGGGTTTCAATGGTCAGGGTAAAGCTTTCTGGGGTTGAATGGATGGTAAGGGAGTCCGGGGTTAGCGCATAGTGGTCTTCGTGCAGAGGTGTATCGTTTAAGGCAATGCTGACCAGCTCCATTCCAACCCCGTCCAGGCAAAGTGCCCCTGCCGTCTTGGTAGACTTGCTGATGACGAGCGTTGACTTGACCTGTGTGTATGCCTCGTTCAGTGAGAAGTGAAGGTCTATTGAGTTGATGGAGTAGGGAAACGGAGTGTAGTCCTTTAAATATTTGGTTTGTGGTGTGGTTGTCATGCGAACCCTTTGTCTGAAAGATCAATAAGAAAATCTGTGTTGTAAGCTACCAATAAATTATGAGTATGAGTTTGGAATATATATGACGTTAACAGCCTCCAAGTGTGACAGTTGTTTTTGAGCGACGGCTTAGGTAGATGGTGGTAGTATAACTCAGGGCAGGCCCGCAGGGAATCAGCTGGTTTTTTCAATTACGGGTATTGTAAGTTGCTGTTTTGGCATAAGAGATTCAAAGTTCAGGGCGGGGTTATATTTTTTAATAAGCCAGAAAGGTATCTCTAACTCTTCTTGGCATAATGTCCAGATATTGTCACCTCGCTTAATCGAATAGGCCTGAATGCCGACAACTTTATAGGCGGAGAAAAAATCCTCTTCAATTTCTTTGTGATGCTCATATCGACGTTCTTCAAAGAGGTCTTTGCCGACTTTGCCAAGTGGTATTTTAATAAGCTGGTGGGTCCGAATTTGTCTGCCGTATCTAAAGCCGTTTAGCTCGCGGATCTCTTGTGTTGGAATCTCAAGCCATTCAGCGTAATGCCCAAGCGTTTCTGTGTCTTCAACTTGAACAAACCCGACTTTTTGATTTTTAATTTCCTCTACACGCTCGACCATAAAATTCCCCGATATGACGGCAGGGTTAATTTCAGTGACACTTGAGGTCAGTGGCTCTACAGCAGGCAGCTCGGCTACAATAATCTCCGCAGGATCCTGAAAGGAGCGAATCTCTGGGATTTCTTGAGATGTCAGAGTTTTGTCTTGTGAAGACGGAGCAGGGACTGTTTTTTCAAGCAGCACCAGGCGAGGCGGTGGCTCAGGAGTTGGCACTTCTGCAACAACCGGCGCCTCTGGTGGTTTTGGCATCAGGGCTGGTTGAGCTGGTGTTGTTACTGTGACAGGGCTTTTGGGAACCGTAGTAGCTGGTTCTGGAAGCGTAGCCACTGCAATTTGAATTTTTTCTCCGGGGGTAGGGATTCGCAGGTTTTGGCCGACATAAATTGTTGATTGTCTGTTGAGCATATTTATATCAATGAGATCTTTTAAGGTGACATTATGGAGGCGGGCAATCTTCCCGGCTGTGTCCCCTCGTTCGACCCTGTAGAAACGACTGTGCTTTTGTTCGTTTTGGTAGAGGTCCGGGGGGACGTTCATCGCCAGCAGGTCGAAATCCTTAAGGCCGGATGGCAGTTTGAGTGAGTATCCTTTCGGGATATATTTCTGACCGGAATAGACAGGATTTCTTAAGGCGGGGTTGAATTTTCGAATAGTCTCGATGTTAACATTGAAGTGTTCTGCTAAAGAGTCGATGGGGGCATATCCAGTCATCAACACCTTTTGAACCTGAACTGGCTGATCAAGGGTGATATCTTTGAAATATGTTGTGTAATTTTGGGCGATTTCGCGTGCTGCCAGAAACTCAGAATAAAAGTTTTTGGAGGCAAAGCCAAAGCGTTTATTGTCATAATTGTTGAAGATATTTTCGTAATTTCCCAGTTGACTTTTGGCTCTGATCATTGAGCCCGCACCATGATTGTAGGCAGTGAGAGCTAAGGGCCAGCTGTTTAGTTTTTTGTAGTTTTCCTTAAGGTATTTCGCTGCGGCGTGGGACGAGGTGATAGGATCTCGCCGCTCATCAAGTGTATAGGTAATCTCAAGAAACCTTCGTCCTGTTGAACGGATGAACTGCCAGATTCCAGCAGCTCCAAACTTTGAATAAGCGTTATAGTTAAAAGAAGATTCAACATGTGGCAGGTAGGCAAGGTCAACGGGCAGGCCGCTGTTTCTGAAAATTGTTTTAATCTCGGCCAGGTGTTGACCCGAGCGGATAACACCAGCCTTGAAGCGATCGCTGATGCAGAGCTGGAATCGAATGTTGTCGGCGGCATTTTTCCAGACTTGGGGCGAACCTTTCGAGCCAAATAGTTCGGCAACTCTTTTTTCTTCGGCAGTGGATGGTGTCTGGTGGGCGGCTAAGTTGTTAAGAATTCTTCTGTACTTATCCTTGACTTGCTTGATTTGTTTCTCGTTGGCGCGGCGGCTCCCAGATATATCCGACGACTTAACCGTAATCACTTCATAAATTACTGATAAGTTGTCGATGTCATGAATCATTCCCATGGTGGAGGGATATTCGGCATATACTTTTTTCCAGAAAGCAACATTGGGTTCAATGCTTTTGAAGGTTGGAAAAGGGGATTCCGAGGCCGCTGAAAATGATGGAATTATAATCAAGGTGAGGATGAAGATGAAGGGTGCCCAATACGCTTTGATCGTAGATCGCAGACGTTTGATGGCCCCTCTTCGCATGCTCAGCGGAACTGGTTGAAGCAGGGTGGTGTTTTTCATGTTTGAGAAATATTAGGTTTTAGTTTTTGGATCACCCAAAGCAGATGCACCTATTTCCGCCTTGATGTTTTGCCTGTCTCAAAGCTTCTTCGGCCATGATCAGCAGATTGCTTATGGCCATTTTACCTGAGGGTACAACGCAAGCCGTCCCCATACTGACGGTTATCAACTCCGAGTTGTTGTCATTTCGATGTTTAAGTTCAAGCGCTGAGACACTTTCAAGCATGTTTTGTGCGACGCTCCGTGCTCCGTTTTGATCGGTTTTCGGTAAGAAAACGGCAAATACACTGCCGCTGTATCGCGCCAGATGGTCACCAGCGCGACGTAACGAGACCTGCAAAACCTGGCCTATCAGTTTGAGGCATTCATCTGCCTTAGCCTGACCGGCCAGGTCTGAATAGTGGCTGAATTTGTCGATCTCTATAAAAATTACGGCTAGCGGGGCTGATTCTCGGAAAGAGCGTTGCCACTCTTTTTCCAGGCAGCCATCAAAATAACGCCGATTGCCCACTGTTGATACATCATCGGTAATTGTCAGCTCGGCCAACAATATATTGTTTCTTTCAAGGTCTCTATAGAGCTTAAGTAACTCCTGCTCGCGGGCCTTACGGGTGTCAATCTCCTTCTTGAGTTTGACTGCCGATTTAACCCGGGCCAACAACTCAAGTTCACCTGTCGGTTTAGTTATATAGTCAGAAGCTCCAGCCTCGAAGGCGCGTTTAAGGGTTTCTTGTTCATCCCTTATGGTGACCATTAGAACGGGTGTGTCGCGATAGGCCTGGTGCGCCTTTATTAATCGGCATGTCTCAATACCATCTATGCCAGGCATGACGATGTCAAGAAGAATGCAGTCGATCTTGGGGTGAGTATCTTGAGCCGGCTGAATTCCGAGAAACTCCAAGGCTTTATTTCCTGACTCCAGGCACTGTATTTTTTTGTGGCCTGCCCGATCCAAAGTAGCCTGCAGGAGGCGAAGTACCGGTGGCGAGTCGTCAACTATAAGTATGGACATATGCTATCTCTATCTTGTATATGAGGCGCTACTGAAGTTATGTTTCAGTGGTGTTTGCTATTTTTCAGGCCCCACCTGAAAGTTACAATTCTAGTTTATCTAATTAAGGTTACCAATTAATATAGTAGGATGCAACGAATGGTTTAATGATTGTTGCGCTTAGGCAAAGTGCTGGCCGTTTGTCTTTTCTAATGTTTTCAACGTGGAGGTACTATGTATAGTC